>JADZFV010000031.1 GCA_020854255.1 Candidatus Melainabacteria bacterium
ACATATATACGTCTAATTTGTCTGGTTGTCGCCCGGCACACCAAATAAAGAGGCACCGTTAGCAGTGCCTCTTTCCGCCTGAGTTTTTCGTTTTTCGTTTCGAGTAAGGTTTCTCATACAACATCAAGTTAGGCTTAAGTCTAGAAACCGGGACGTCCCATTTGCAGGCGCAAGATCAGGTCAGCATTCAAAATGCTTCCGGTGTAGCGATCGCTATGTACGAAGTGATCGAAAGCAGCTGGAAAATCAGTTTGTGCTAGAGCGATTTCTTCAGGGCTGTAATAGCCGACGAATCCTTCGCAGGTATATGCCGGTTGGTAACCCTCACCTGGAGGGGGCGGGAGGTTTTGCGAAACGCCGCCTGGATTACCTGAACCAGAACCTGTCATTACAGGCAGTCCGTCCGGAAAGCCTTCGGCTGCTGAGTGCCCGCGTTCGCCCGAATGCGACCATTCATTTTGATGAAATTCGTCGCCGCCCCAGGCGTCGGGCATATAGCTACCATGTCCGGTAGTCAGTCCGCTATCGCGTTCGTCCATGATCCCCGTATTGATTCTGTGGACTTTGCTGAAACCCATGTAAGGCGGCAGTCCGTATGTGCCTTCGTCGCCGTAAATGTGAGCGGCATGATGTTTGGCTTCTTTGACGAAACTGTCGGTGCGCGTAGGAGGCAGACCGTTTCTCCAGTCGGGCGGATCATTTGCTTGCGCGTGCGCCTGTGCCTGAGCGACCATCCGAGCGGTGTAATGAACACGCGCCTGATTGACTCTTTGATTGTAAGCAGCCTGAGCTCTCTGGTAATTGCCAAAACCTTGAGCCTCTGCAGCGGGCATGCTCAAAACACAAAGGAAGGCGACAGTAGTTAGAAGCAAGACCTTCAAATTCATGTAAAACCTCAGAAGCGCGAGCCGATTGGTATTTTGCACTCTAGTGGTTGTCATTGGCGCATTACGGGCGCAATATTGGCAAATTGGGGGCAACCCCAAATTTCGCTAGATAAAATGCTAGATTGAGCGTTCGCAAGAGAGATCTCCGAGCACCAATGACTCTTTCTCTAGGAAAAAAAGCTCTTATACTGGTGGCAGTGCCTTTGGTATTTGAACTGATTTTCGTCGGCACATTTGCATATCTGATCAATCAAGTCGATCGCGAACGGGCTCGCGAAGCACATGCCCGCGATGTGGCCGGACATCTAAACGTGCTTTTGCGTCTGGTAATGGAGAGAAGCTCTTCGCTAATAGTCTCCCATTTCACCAGCCGAGAGACTTTCAGGCGGCGAGCCGATCTTGCCAAGAAGCGCTTCTACCAAGAAAAAGAGATTATTACCCGTCTGGTCGCAGAAAATCGGCATGAAAAGGAATCCTGGGACCGCATTTACAAATTAATGGATGAAGGCGATCGCTTTTTCGATCATGCCAAAACCATGGTCGATATAGGCAACAGGCTGTCCGCCGGCATGGAAATGGTGAAGGTAAACCGCCTGATGGCGGATGTGTTTCAGTCTATCGACCATCTTGTTGAAGAACAAGAAGCGCAGACCCTGGAGAGAAAGAACAAACAAGCGCAAGTGCGCATGCAAATTGAAATACTCATATATGTTGCGGTAGCGGTAAACATTTTACTAGCCGTTGGCTTAGCGCTGGCTTTCAATCGAAGCACAGCGGCGCGCTTAAAGGTCGTGCTCGATAATACATACAAGCTTGCTTCACAGCAGCCGTTGGCTGAGCCCCTTCGAGGAGATGACGAACTGGCGCATCTCGATCATACCTTCCGCAAAATGGCCGAAGCATTGTCCTCTATGAGGCGCAAAGAAAGTGCAATTTTGACAAGTGCTGCAGACATCATCTGCTCGCTTGATTCCGAAAGAAGATTCATTCAAGCCAATCCTGCCGCGGCCAAACAGTGGGGCTTTGAGGTAGAAAATATTATTGGAAGACGGCTGGATCAGCTGCTCGACGAAGAAGATCTCGAATCGACTACCGAAAAAGTAAACAACATCATTGAATCAAAAGGGCATGGCGCTTTCACCAATCGCATCGTTACTCAAAATGGAGATCAGAGAGACTGTGAATGGTCTGTTGTTTGGTCGCACGAAGAAAGGGCTTTGATGTGCGTGGTGCACGATATCACCGACCGAAAGCAAATCGATCAAATGAAGCGTGATTTTGTCGCCATGGTCAGCCACGATTTACGCACCCCGCTAACTTCTATTCAGATGGTTCACTCTCTTTTGGCTGCCGGTGCTTACGGCGAACTGACAGAAGATGGAAAAGACAGCGTCGAAGGCGCGCAAGACTGCTGCGACAGACTGATCGCTCTGGTCAATGATCTTCTTGATCTCGAGCGAATGGAATCCGGACGCATGGACCTCAGTCTCGAATCCATACTAATTTCAGACATCATCACGCCTTCCATAAACATGGTGGCAAATGCTGTCAAGCAAAAGAAAATCCAATTGAAACTCGAGACACAAGTAGATCCGATTGTCAGAGCTGACAAAGAAAGAATGATTCAAGTACTTATCAACCTGATAGCAAATGCCATAAAGTTCTCACCGGAGGACTCGAATCTGACTGTCTCCACGGAAATCAATGATAAGTTTGCATTAGTAAAAGTCAAGGATGAAGGACGAGGAGTGCCCGAAAGTATGCGCACATCCATTTTCGAACGCTTCAAGCAGGTAAACAAGTCCGATTCGAAAGGCAGAAAAGGCAGCGGATTGGGACTTGCCATATCGAAGGCAATTGTAGAGTTGCATGGCGGTCGAATCGCCGTTGAATCAGAAGAAGGAAAGGGAAGCACATTCCACTTTAGCCTTCCCATCGCTCAACCGGGTGCAGTGGATAATTAGCAAGCATGAGTTTGCGATATCATTGTCTCAGAATATAATCGAGCACTTCCTGTGGCCAAGATTCTCATAATTGAAGACGACATCCAGCTTTCAAAGCTGGTACGCGATTGGCTAAGAATGGAAAGACATGAGGCAGAAGTCGTCAACGACGGACAGGAAGGTCTCAATCGTCTGAAAGTATATGAATACGACTTGATTGTGCTCGATCTTGAATTGCCGATGATAAGCGGTATGGAAATTCTCAGAGAGTTTCGCGCCACCGGCAAAAAAAACCCTGTGCTAATCCTCACAGGCCGCACGACCATTGACGACAAAGAATTTGGACTGGACGCTGGAGCCGATGACTATTTGACAAAACCCTTTCATGCAAAGGAACTGACTGCCAGAATTCGTGCACTGATGAGGCGAGTGAGCGGACAGGTAGGCGCCATTCTCAAGTCAGGAAACATCGAACTTGATCGTGCTGCCTTCACCGTCAAACGAGGCAGCGAGGACGTCAAACTGGTACCGAAGGAATTTGCTCTGCTCGAATTCCTGATGCGCAATCCAGGGACCGTCTTTCCTCCTGAAGCATTGCTCAATAGAGTCTGGTCCAACGAGTCGGACGCCACCGTAGAAGCCCTCACGACCTGCATCAAACGACTTCGCAAGAAACTTGACGCAGATGGACAAGAGTCAATTATCCGCAACGTCCACGGCGTTGGATATGGACTGCGCGCCGACCGCCAAGATTAGATTCTGTAACTAACTGAGGCTTGGAAGTTAAACCGTTAACGGAGTAACTTCCAAGCCTCAGCCATGACACATCGAAATTTTGGGTTGTCAGCATTCAAAATAATTGAACTTTTTCGTCTTTCGACTCGTATTCAAAAGAAAGAGGCGAGGGGATTTTGGTATGAGCAATACTGACAGATCACAAGCTAATTGGGCATTGGCAGTGAAGGCGCTGCGCGAGATTGATGCGATATTCGGGTCCGAGGAAAACTGCCGACTTATAGTTCTTGCAAAAATTGCAGAATGCCAAAAGATCAATTGCCGCCGCTGCGGTAATGAGAACGTCATTCCTGCCGCACTGGTGAGAAAATTTCTTTGCAGAAACTGCAAAAAGGAAATTTCGCTCACGGCACGAACTCTGTTCCACCGCGCACAAAAATTTCGCTACCGTCTGGTGATGTTGGAACTAATCGCGCGAGGAATCGTGCTCAGTGCCAACCAGCAAGCTGAAATCACGAATGTAAGCAATGACACCATCAATAAGTTCGTACAGAAGCTTGCTTTTGGGGCTGTTGGATTAATGAAAGACTTTGCTGTAGAAATACTCTCTGTATTTTGCCAACCAGCAGTAAGTCGGCGTACTTTGCAAACTCCGGCTGGTGAACCTCCTTACGCAGAAGAATTCACTCTTCAAAAGATGACTACAACTCAGCCAAAACAAGAAAACAAACCTGACGATTACAATTTGGAAGGTCTTTCAGAAAAAGAAAAGTCTGTTTTTGACTTGGTTTCCTCATCGGCTGCTCCCATACCCTTCGACGAAATTTGCCAAAAGTCACAAGCGAGTCTTGGCGAGTTGTCCAGCAGCTTAATGTCGCTCGAATTGCAAGGTCTAGTTGACCGAAAACCCGGAGACAAGTACGAAATATCAACAAAACATCACCTGCCTAATACGCTGTCGATAAGCAATGCGAAGACGATAGAAAGACAACAACGGCTTGCAAAAAACCTGGTTTATTTCGTTAAAGATCACTATCAGGGCATTGGAAGAAAATATGAGCAGCTTTATTCAGCGCTGTATTGGTTCTACCATGATAGAAAGCGCTGGACATTTGATTCCTTGCTAGAGTTTTGTGTCTCAATCGAATACATCCGCAATCAAGAAATTCTCGACTATGTGACTCCGCTGTCATTCAAAATAGTAATGCTATCTGGTACTTCATAAGAAAGGAGGGTTCGCAGCAGCGCACCCTCCCTTAATGAATTCTCGAAACTTTCACGTCCGTTTTTGACGTGTGAATCTGATGCTATTTATACAGTTGCATCCAATCCCGTCGGATGTTTCCTTGTGATGTTGAAGCGCTTGGCGACAATATCCCAGTCGACATTCTTGAGGAATGCATCGAGGTATTTGGCGCGGTCAATTCCGTAGTCGACCATATATGCATGCTCATAAACATCAAGGACAAGCAAAGGTACAAAATTTGCCGGTGAGCCTATGTTATGCGTATCTAGCCCAAAAGTATCAATAAAGCCTCCTCGTGTGTTGAATCCAACCACTACCCAGCCGCGCACGCTTTTGCCTGCGGCTTTAAGAAAGTCGTTGAATTTGCCTATTGTGCCCCAGCGCTCTTCCATAGCCGATTTCAAATCGCCGGTAGGATCGCCGCCCTTGCCGCCCAGGTTACCGAAATAGAATTCGTGATAGATAACACCATTGACTGCAAAACTTTGCTCAACCAACATCTCGCGAATTGCCGAATAACTCTGGTTCGCCGATGCTAGGTCGACGTCTTTCAACTTGCTTCTCAGTTCGTTGGCTTTGCCGATATAGCCTTTGTACAGCTTCAGATGCTGTTCGATTTGACTGGCGGACAGACAGTCCAGTTTGCCTTGAAGACCGGAAAAATCCTTTGCCACGTAAGGATCGCCTGCTTGCCCAGCAGGAGCCGACGGAGTACCTGCTGCAGCAAAAGCAGGTGCAACCAGAGCGCTTGCCGCGGCAGCGGCTCCCATTGTCAAAACTTCTCTGCGCGTGAGAAACCCATCTTTAGATACTTCGTAGTTACCAATTACTTCCTTGTCTGACTTACCTGCCATACCGCCTCCTGTTGATAACTCATTTTTTCTCAAGCGCGCCAAAGCTGAATTGCAAAAACCAAGTGCATTAATTCAGCGCCGATTTTAGCTTAATTGCTGCTTTCAAGAAGCGCTCTCCAACCCGAAAAGCGCTACCCTTACAAGACGCCTTACACGAGTTTTTCAGCTTAACACATCGGCTCCAGATTAAGCCTGTCGCAACGCAAAGAGTAATTACAATGACCTCCACCAAAACACCGTCCTCCATGAATGAAGAGAAAAAACCCACAACTCCTTTAGCTCAACCGAGCGCCAGCTACAGCCTGACTTTGCGTCTGAAGATCAACAACCGCCCGGGCATGCTTGGCAAGGTTACGTCCGTGATTGGCGAAGTAGGTGGAGATATAGGAGCCATTGATATTCATGGCGTTGAGAAGGGGTACATTATTCGCGACATCACAGTCAATGTACGCGACTCAGAACACGGCAAAGAACTGGTAAATGTGCTGAATACCGTAGATGGCATACAAGTCGTCAACGTTTCTGATCGGACTTTCCTCATGCACCTGGGCGGAAAAATTCGTATCGCCAATAAAGTTCCACTGGCTACCAGAGACGACCTCTCGATGGCATATACGCCAGGTGTCGCGCGGGTTTGCATGGCCATTCACAATGAGCCCGAAAATGCATACAAGTTAACAATAAAGCGCAATTCCGTAGCAGTTGTTTCTGACGGCACCGCAGTGTTAGGGTTGGGAAATATCGGTCCGAAAGCGGCAATGCCTGTCATGGAAGGCAAAGCAATGCTCTTCAAGGAGTTCGGCAAGATCGACGCGTATCCAATTTGTTTGGACACGCAAGACACCGAAGAAATCATCAAAGCAGTCAAATACATTGCCCCCGGATTTGGTGGCATCAATTTAGAAGATATCTCCGCCCCAAGATGTTTTGAAATTGAAGAGCGTTTGAAAAAGGAGCTGGACATACCTGTATTTCACGACGATCAACACGGCACTGCTGTCGTCGTTCTTGCTGCTCTCATCAACGCACTGAAAATCGTCGACAAGAAAATGGAAAACCTGAAAGTAGTAGTCAGCGGCGTCGGTGCAGCCGGTGTTGCTTGCTCGAAGATCCTCATGTCGGCAGGGGTAAAAAACATCACAGGCTTCGACCGTTCGGGCGCAATTTACAAAGGGCGCGCCGAAAATATGAACAGCATGAAGGAATGGTTTGCCGACCACACCAATTCGGAAATGCTCAAAGATTCTCTCAAAGACGCCATGAAAGGTGCCGACCTCTACCTTGGTTTATCCGGCCCGGGAACAGTCAAAGCCGACTATTTGAAAGACATGGCTAAAGACGCAATTGTTTTTGCGATGGCCAACCCGACTCCTGAGATCATGCCCGAGCAAGCACTTCCCTTCGTCCGCATCATGGCTACTGGGCGTTCCGATTATCCCAATCAAATCAACAATGTCTTGTGCTTCCCCGGAATCTTCCGCGGTGCCCTCGATTGCCACGCGACAGATATTAATGAAGAAATGAAGCTGGCTGCCGCTCACGCGATTGCTGCAGTAATTAAGGACAACGAATTGCACGAAGATTACATTGTTCCTGGTGTCTTTAATAAAGCGATTGCGCCAGCGGTCGCCAAAGCGGTAGTTGAGGCGGCAAATGAAACCGGCGTTTCACGCAAATACAAAGAAAGTTTGATTCCAATTCCAGACGAGCAAATTGAAGCCTGAGTGGCAGTTCCGTCTCTTGACGTAAAAATTCGCTGAGCTTAAGCTGGCAGTATGGTCTAATGAATTACCCGGAAAGTTTACATGAGGCTGTAGGCGATGAGTGACGTTGAGCGAAGAAGGAAGCAGCGCGAATACGAAGCAATGATTCGCACCGATAAAGAGCGTGAGGAACGGAAAATTAAGGAAGAACGCGATCGCAAACGCATTAAAGCTGACCAGGATCGCGCCCGCATCCTTGAGATGGCAGTAACCAAACAGAGAGAAAAACGAGACTTCGACCTGAAGACGATAGAGCTTAAGCAGGAAGCTCATATCAAAGAATTGGAACGCCAAAAACGAATCGAATATCGGATATTCAATAATCTTCCGCCCGATCCTGAAGATGAAGAGCCAATAGTGACCTGACTAGTTTGCTGAATCAGGTCTTAGTGTTCCTATAAAGCCTTATCTGGGCTGGCTCGACAGTGGCCAGCCCTTCTTTTATAGCCTCTTCTATCATCAACAGGAAATGCTCGATTTTTTCGGGAGTGTCGATGATTTCGACAATTATCGGTAAATTCGTCGAAATATCTAAAATCTTGCTCGAATGCATCTGGCTGTGCGCTCCGAACCCGGCAATACCGCGCAAAGCCGTTCCGCCGGACAACCCATGCTCCTTAGCCTTCCTGAGGATCCATTCGTACAATGGCACACCCTGGTGTTTGTCGGTTTCCCCGAGAAAAATCCTCAAAACATGCCCTTCGCTTCCCAGCATGCTCATCCTCCATGTACTAATCGCGCGGCAACGACACCCAACCAGACCAGCATCAGTCCGAAAACAACCTGCCCCACAGCATTCACAGCGGCGTAGATGAATTCTCCATCTCTAATCAGCTGGAATGTTTCCAATCCAAAGCTGGAAAAGGTAGTAAAACCGCCAAGCAATCCGACAAAGACAAAAAGCCGCCCCTCAGCTTGCAATATACCTCTGGATTCGGACAATTGGAACAAATAACCAATCAGCAGGCAGCCAATCATATTGACTGTGAAAGTACCCAATGGAAACATCCACCCGCCCGTCGCCCTTTGCACGAAAGTGCTGCCCAAGAAACGCAGAATTCCGCCTATCCCGGCGCCGACAAATATAAACAGGTAGCTCAAGTGAAACTCTTGAAAGCTAGTATTATAAACGGCGGTCTTAGGCTTGGAAGTTAGACCGTTAACGGTTTAACTTCCAGACCGGAGGCGCTGAAGAGAATTTGGGAGCATGACGGGCGCCAAAACATTCCAGATAGTTAGGGATACATAAAGGTTGCCAAGAAACAGGCGTGGTTTTGATAGATTAGCTAGTACAAAGGCGTTGTTGAAAACACCGCAGGCGAAAAGAAAAAAGTAAGGCAAGAAACAAACAAGAATGATATTCCGTTTTTCTATCGCACCACCAAACCCGCGATCGAACAACGGCATATAGGCGAATCAAGTAATGCATCGCTATAAGCAAATGCGCGGCTGCACTTGGTTCGCCGCCGAAAACTATGGCCCGAAGGCAACTCTACCGGCTGGCGATAACCCATTGGTTATTGTCCAGCCTCTGGTAGCTTTTTGATCGGGTCAAAAGCATGGGCATCACGAATGGTGGCAGCATCTTCCGGAAGTCCAAGCAACTTTCTCATCTCGGCAAGCAGCTGATCACCTTCTTTTTCCCTTCCGGTACTGCGCAGCAGCATTGCATAATCTTGCAGCGTATCTATGGACACCGACTGGTAGCTCTTTTTGTCCACTCTGGGATCGTTTTTCTTATCGGACAGCCTTGTCATTGCCTTTCTATACAATGTCTCGGCATCGTCATATCTGCCTAAAACCGTGTAGACATCGGCAAGTTCGGACTCCAGCTCCGCTCGCTGAAGTGTGTCTTCTTTGCCGATACCATCCAGCAGTTTGATTCCTTTTTGATAGTCTGCAGCTGCCGATTGGTATTTTGATGTTCCCCGATGGCAGTCGGCAAGGTCCGCCAGATCCGCCACCCACTCTCGAGTCTCTTCTGCTATCTCCGCCTGACTCGCGTGTTTTGCCTTCAACTTTGTGACCGCTCGGTGAGCCAGACTTACTGACTGCGTGAAAAGCGGTACCGCATCCCTAAAATCAGCCTTCTGGTAATTCAATACGGCAAGGTCGCGCAATGTGGTGCGGTAGCGTTTATCGTCGGTGCCAAAACGCTTAGCCTGAAAGAGAGCCGCGCGCAGGAATTTCTCTGCTTCCAGAAAACGGCTCTGTCTTTGATCCATATACTCTTTTGCTTTCTTCGAATAGTCATCATAAAGAGACGGCGCGCTGAAAGCATGGGTTTCGGTGGTCAGACAAACCGTCATAGATCCAACCAGATAAATCCAGTAATTATGTTTTTTCTTCGCGATATTCACCATCTTTACTCCACACAAAAATTGCTATGCAACCGGATCAGCGGGCGACTCCGGTTCGCTGCCTTCTCCATAGACCTCGTTGGTCGTCATTTTGCGACGGTTTCTGTTTCCGTTCAGCACAAACGCGAAAAAGAATGCCATTGCCAGCACAGAGCCGCCTATCTGCAAGAAATACCATTGCTGTCCGACAAAAAATGTTGCCAGTAGACCAAGCGCTGCCGATACGGAATAAATTACGTAAGCGGCCGACTTTTGAGTCAGTCCCGTATCCAGGAGCCGATGGTGAATATGCTGGCGATCCGGCTCAAATACTGACTTTCCTCGCGCTGCTCTTCTGATTATCGCCCAGGAAGTATCGAGCAGCGGGAAAAACAAGATCAAGAGCACCAGAAATGCTGTCGGCACAATTACTGTGGCCGCCGCTGCACCTTTTATAACCCCGGTTATGGAGATAGCCGCCAGGACAAAACCGACCAGATATGCTCCTGAATCACCAAGAAAGATTCGCGCCGGATTGAAATTCCAACGCAGAAAGCCCAATAGTGCACCGGCAAGTACGGCAGCCATCAGACCGGCGTAAGGCTTATCAATGTTAGGAGCAAGTGAAACGCTCCAAATTGTCAGCGCCGAAATAAGAGAAACTCCGGCGGCCAGACCATCCATTCCATCAATGAGATTAACAGCGTTGGCGACGCCGACTACCCAGAGAATCGTAATAGGAAGACTGAGAGCATGAAGTTCTATAGGAACGCCACCTTGCAGGGTATAAAAACCAAGCTCTATTTTTGGACAAACCATCGGAATCGGAATCGCTCGAATACGCACCCCCAGAGAGTACGCGGCACCGGCAGCCAGCACTTGAACTAACAGTTTCATTTTTGCAGGCAGCGATTCGAGATCATCTATCAATCCCAGGATAAAAACTATGGTCCCGCCGACGGCAATTCCCAGTCCACCTTCAACAATGCGAGCGTCCTGAGGAAAACGTCCGGTGATTATCGCCAGCGCGGTTATTGTAAGGATAAAACTCATGTAAATGCCGACACCACCAAGGCGCGGCACGGCTACTTTATGAATACGCCTTTCGTCACCTGGCTTATCGACCAATCCCAATTTCAATGCGCGCGATCTGATTTCCGGTGTCAGCCACCAGCTTACGGCTAGAGCAATCAGGAAACCCGGAATATGGGTTTCGTCCAACTTGTTCTGGGAGATCATAACTGTCCAGCCGATGCCGACAGCGAGCACAAGCAACTGGCAGATGATGATTCCATAACCAGTTTGCTTTTGGGGAGGCACTGCTTTTGTTTTGCCTGTTTCAGTTTCAGTTTCAGGTTTACTACTTAGCACGCACCAACTCGTCTTCTGCGCGATAAAGCGGGAAGCGATCGCATAATTCAGTAACTTGCTTGCATATGCGCTCGTGCACCGCTGAATCTTCCGGATTGCGTAATTTCTCGGCAATCAGGCGTCCAACAATCCCCATCTCAGCCACGCCCAGTCCGCGCGAAGTCACAGCCGGTGTACCGATTCGAATTCCGCTTGTCACCATTGGTTTTTCCGGATCATTAGGCACGGCATTCTTGTTGGTCGTTATGTGAACCGTTTCAAGAATCGAACATGCCTTTTTGCCGGTCATTTTGATCGGTCGAAGATCAACAGTCATCAGGTGATTGTCCGTACCGCCCGAGACGATAGCCAGACCTTCAGCCATAAGTGTTTCTGCAAGTATCTTCGCATTGTCGACAATGCGTTTTTGATAGTCTTTGAATTCCGGCTGCAAAGCTTCGTGGAAAGCTACAGCTTTGGCGGCGATAACATGTTCGAGCGGTCCGCCTTGCAAGCCGGGGAAAACGGCTTTGTCGATTTCTTTGGCAAATTCTTCCAGGCACATCGTCACGCCACCGCGAGGTCCACGCAAAGTCTTGTGCGTCGTCGTCGTGACGAAATGCGCGTGAGGAAAGGCATTGGGATGCAGTCCAGCTACGATCAAGCCGGCGATATGAGCCACATCCGCCATCAAAAAAGCGCCCACTTCATCGGCGATTTTGCGGAAGCGCTCGAAATCGATGATACGAGGATAATTGCTGGCGCCGCAAATGATCAGCTTGGGCTTTACTTCCCTGGCAATTTTGAGCACATTGCCGTAGTCGATGCGACCGGTTTCAGGATCGACACCATAGCTGTGCACTTTAAACCACTTGCCGGAAAAATTCACAGGCGATCCGTGAGTGAGATGCCCGCCTTGATCGAGGGCCATGCCCATGATTGTGTCGCCGGGTTGAAGCATGGCGAAAAAAACCGCCATATTTGCCTGGGCGCCGCTGTGCGGTTGAACGTTTGCATGAGGCGCGTTGAACAATTTTTTCAAACGATCGATGGCCAGTTGCTCGACACCGTCCACGAATTGGCAGCCGCCATAATAACGCTTTCCGGGCAAACCTTCAGCGTACTTGTTGGTCAGAACCGAGCCCTGTGCCTCCAGAACTGCTCTGGATACGAAGTTCTCGCTGGCAATCAGCTCCAGTCCATGACGCTGCCGGTCCAATTCTTTGCTTATTTGTTCAAAGACTTCCGGATCAACTTGTTTGAGTCCAGCCACGTGAAAACTCCCCTTTTTCCTTACGTACGGCTAGTATTTTAGCCGCTTCCCAACTTTCTTGTCGGCTACTTGGTTACCTGAAAACCAGTTCCTAACACAAATCTTTCCGGGCTTTGCGCCAAATGATCGCAAATGGCACCTGTGCATGTTGCCTGACTTGTGCGCAAAGGAGGGCTGACAGTCAATTCAAACAATCTGCCGCTTCATTTAAACTCCTCTGAAATTTTTCAGAAGTTAAATAGATTCGCCGCCACGGTGTTGCAAAGAATTTGCAACATTTCCACTCTAGCTTGAGGGTACAGGCTCCGCGTACCACTCTTCGACCTAAATGCCACCAAAAGAGCCACAACAAGAAGCTCCGGCCCGCGCTCAGGATCGCGTTTCTGAAACGGCCGAACCTATTGCTCCAATTTCCGAAAAGGTTGTTGCCGAGTCAATCGGTGGTATTGTTG
>JADZFV010000032.1 GCA_020854255.1 Candidatus Melainabacteria bacterium
AAAACCTCTTTGTGAAGTAATCGCTGACCTCACCCCAGGAGCGATTACTTCACAAAGAGGCGGGTCGAAAAGATTTAATCGCAGAGATATTTGCCTCGACGCACGCAGATTTAAATGCCTCGTAACAAGCATGAACCCATCACCCAAGCTGGCAATAAAACAACCAAGCCAATCCGACGGGAAAATTAAGCAACCTTTTGTCACTGTATATAGAGGTGCCGAACCAAGCTCCCACAAATAGTTTGTGGCGACGCCTATCCAGAAGATGAGCTTGGCAGTTTCTGTCATTGTACATTTGAACCATTTTGCACTCTTGCCGTCAGTGACGAATGCAGTCGGAAAAAGGACCAAATCGATGAGTTGTGAGCAAAGCGGTACTTCCATAGTAACGCGGTTCATCAAGAGATTGCACATAGCATCGCTGAGGTCGTCGTTTTGCACGGCTGCTTTTTTTCTTTTGGTGGTTGGTGATGGCATTGGCAAAGGCACCAAGCAGGGTTAGTATCCAGGGCTGCGCGTCCTGGTAGCGTCCAATCATGAAGCGGACATGTTTCGATTTCGCCAACTGGACTAATCGCCGCGAGGCTGACAAAGTACGTACGGTTCTTCGGCAAGTCAGAAAGCTTTATACCAGGAGACCGAGGGATTCCAATCAGGCCTGGCATTGGTCGCGGACGGCACTAATCTGAAGTTTCAGTTTCCTGGGCTTGAGGTGCGTCACGGAAGATGAGTCCGAGGCATCGCGGCTTTCCCTTCCAATCCGTTAGCAGAAGCAGTGGTTCCATCTGGCTGCTGTCCACTTCTTTGCCGTCGCGTCGAATCTTGAATTTGCGTGGGCGAACCGGAATTTCACCTCCGCCGAGAAGTGGTTCCAGGGACGAGCCAAAGTCCTCTATGCCGACGAACTCCGAGTGCTTGAAATCGATGACTGCATCATTTCCCTTTTCTTGCGCTTTTTCGAATTGGAGGATTTGCGCCCGTCTTTGTTCCGGTCTCAAAGTCCCGCCGGCATACGTCAAATGCGCTTTCATTGGTGAAACTTTGTCTCGAGACAACTCGAAGTCTGCCCGGGTAATCGTCAACTTGGAAAATGCATCGGCATCATTATTCTTGATGCTGTCAAAGACTTTTCTGGCAAGTTCCTCGTCTGGCGATTGTGTTGATGCACACCCGCATAGTATCGTCAAGAAAACTGTCGTCGCTATGAACAGATCCTTCGTTTGGCGCCGAAGAGGCAAGATACAAAGCGCGGAACGCAGCTTGTTCCTGGGTTTCAACATGCAGGATTATGATGTTCGTCAGAATAGATAGTCGCTAATTGTTTAGTTCCCGACGAATCCTGATAAACAGACGACCCAGCTCTTAGGACCATTACTGACATTGGACATTTTTTGACTATTTCCGTTAGTGGGTTGAAAAAAAAATTCTCGATGAGGTTACGCTTTCTGTTCTCGCCGACAATAAGCAAATCCGGCGCCACTTCGTCGACTACCTCCAACAGCTTTTGAGGAAATGGACCAAACGTAACATGACTGTAGATCGTGACTTCAAACTCTGCAGCCACGGGGATTACCCTACCGATCACATTTTCGCTTTCATTTTTCAGTGTTTCGAGTTCATGGGCGAAATTGATCGATGAGTAACAATCAGATGAAAAGTCCGAGATGATTGCGATGATATGAACTTCGGCATTAGTTTCGTGAGCGTATCTGATCGCGGTCAAAAGCAAATCTGTGCCTGCGTCCGTTCCGTCAAAGTTGACGGCGATTTTCTTGAACAACAGCGATACTCCGGCATATATGATAATACTCCTTCAAGTTTAACCAAGCGCGGTGGGGGATGTGTGGGGAAAACGTCGCTCAAGCCGGTGGTGATTTCGAAAGTAAGTGATGCTACTGGCGGAAATTACCGCTTGTACAAGTAACTCGGGTTTTTTCCTGCCGGTAAAGTATTTTTCTTAAGAAGGCTGATAGTCGCCACCGTATGCAAGAGGTTCCGTGAAACACCTCGACAAAAATTCTTGCGCTGGTTGGCATCCTTCTATGCGAGACCCGCACCCATAGCATCATTTGCCGTGAATCTGGCATGCGGCAGAGCGGCGATGAATCGCCGGTCCCGTCGTTGCTCATTCACTGTCCCCCCTCATCGCTTGTCAACCGCTTTGTCAAGTTGAAGACGATCGGTCTTAGGAGCTGAATCAGCAAGGCCTCGATGATCCCACAAATTCCCCACGTTCTGGGTCTAAACTTTAATGTTCAGGCTGGCTCAAAAAAGTATGTGATGAGTAAAATTCTGCTCGCTGAAGATGAAGCATTGTTAGCCAACGAAATTAGCGAGTGGCTCCAGTACGAGCATTACATTGTAGACGTCGCGCGCAACGGAGCAGAAGCCGAAAATATGCTACGTACTTGTCAGTATGATGTTCTAATTCTCGACTGGATGCTTCCGGGAATTAGCGGTGTAGACATTTGCAAGCGATACCGAGCAAATGGAGGACAAACTCCGATTCTGATCCTAACGGCCCGATCATCCATACAATGCAAGGAAACAGGGCTAGATTCGGGAGCCGACGACTACCTCACCAAGCCATTCCAGCTCAAAGAACTGAGTGCTCGAATTCGGTCCCTACTTCGACGAGCTGTGGTCGCTCCTAGCACCAAACTTCAAATCACAAACATAACTATTGACCCAAAAGCCAGGCTTGTTCTCAAAGATGGGGTGGAAATACATTTGGAACCACGTGAATTCAATTTGCTCGAATTTCTCTTCAGGCATCCAAACGTTCTATTTACCTCGGAAGCTCTGATTGGAAGAGTGTGGGAATCTCATGCTGACATAACGGCAGAAACACTGCGCTCATATGTCAAATCTTTGCGTAAGAAGATTGATAGGCCAGGACATCCCTCAATAATTACCACAGTGCACGGCTCTGGCTATATGGTCCGTACCTACTGATGTTCAAAAGTGTTCGTCTCCGCCTAACGTTATGGTTCGTTGTCTTTTCGTTCGTTGCGTATATTGTCACTTCAATTACAACTGGGCTTCTTCTCCATTACCAGTTGACGCTAGCGCTTGATAACGAGCTCGACGAGCTGATTGCTGAGAATCTTAAAGACGTTGGCTATCGCGAAGGACGAATTTTCTTCGTGACGACAACATCTAGCATTCAACCCGCTAAGATGCATGCAACCATACAATTATTCGACACGAATAATTCCTTGCTCTACCAGTTAGGACCTTCTGGTGTTGCTACCCGCTTCGATGACGTCAAGGAACTTTCTGTCAGTCATTATCATCACTTGCGGATCAAGCCCAAAAGATTGTTCCAAGACGGAACTCTCATCGGCTATCTTCAAGTGCAAATCCCGACCGACCAGAGAGATCACGCCGAGAGAGAAAGGTTCGGCATGGTTATTTTAACCATGCCGTTACTCTTGGCACTACTATCGACTGGCGGCTATTATTTTACTGGACTCGCGATAAAACCGGCAGACCAAGCAGTTGCGATACTCCGCGACTTCATGATTAACGCCGGCCATGAATTGAATACCCCGCTATCAATCGCGCAAACAGTGCTCGATAATATCGATCGCAAACACGCAGAGCCGAGCTATGTTTTGAAAAAAACGCCTGTGCTCAAACTGTCGTTGACGCGTATGCGCAACATAATCGACGACCTGATGATCCTTGCGCGACTAGATTCTGATGCAATTGTCAGCCAGCCGCTTCAAATTGTTCCATTACATGAGATCGTGTCCGCAACCATTAAGCAAATTGAGCCCGTATTCGAAGAGCGCAAGCTCTCGTTCTCCGTTGAGCAACTATCTGAGTGCTGGGTGCGCGGCAATCCTTTGCAGCTTGAACAAATACTGACAAACTTGTTGCAGAACGCTGCTGTATACAATAAGCCAAAAGGCTCGATTTCTTTATCTCTGTCCAAAAACCAGCATCAAGTCGTATTGACTATTCGTGATACCGGATTTGGTATCAGCAGAACCGACTTGTCGAGAATATTTGATAGATTCTTCCGAGCAGAAAACTCATTATCGGAGAGGACAGCAGGATCCGGTCTCGGGCTTTCAATTGTCAAAGCAATTGTTGGCCATCATCGCGGGGAGATCAAGATCTATAGCGAGTTAAATGCTGGCACAATAGTTACAGTGCAGCTGCCTGCCGTCTTGAAGCCGTAACTAGCTAGCTATAGCTAGCTAAGTTAGTACCCCCACCCATTCCCCACGCAATGTCTCTAACCTTATATTGATACTCCGTACGAAGATCAAATAGCTCGCCTGTTTGATCTTACGGAATGATCAAAATGTGTTTTTTGTTGACTAACGGAAATAAGGGAACCCGGTGCATATTGCCGATTTAAAGCCACTCGTACCGCTGTCATTTGGTTTGTTCGGCTCGGGGACTGTGGTATCGATATTCTGGGGACATCGTTCCAACAATACTTTTTTATCGGGAGTTCTCTTCGCTTCCTGTTTAACTCTTTTAATAGGAGTTCTTTCGAGTTGGCCGCAGGGTTTCGTGAATGGACCATATCCGATTTTCTTGGGTGGACTGGTGCCGTTTGCTCAACACGCGGATGCGCTTTCATTGTTCTTCCTATTCATTTTGAGTTTGGTTGGACTTTCCATAGCCCTGTTTTCTCCTTCCTATCTAGAACACTTCAAGGAGCACTTTCATCCAGGTATTTACTGGTTTTCCTTGTTCGTTTTCGTCGCGTCGATGGCACAGGTATTTCTGTGTGCCGACGCAATTTCATTCATCATATTTTGGGAGCTGATGTCACTCAGCTCAGCCGCACTGGTGATCACCAATCGCGCTTCACATACGGCCAAGAAAGCGACAATTATTTACTTGGGAGCCACACGTGTCTCAACCACGCTGATGTTTTGCGGATTCCTCTGGCTTCATGCTTTGACCAACAGCTGGTCATTTGCTGATTGGAGCACCATGCGCGGTGCTGGGCTTTTGCCTCTTTCGATCATATTTGCCGGATTCTGCATCAAGGCTGGCACCTGGCCGTTCCATCTCTGGCTCCCATACGCGCACACTGAGGCTCCAGCCCCGATTTCCGCGCTGATGAGCGGCGTTATGGTCAAAGTGGCTATATACGGAATGATCAGGCTGATATTGATGTCGAACACCGCTTCGGTCTCCCTCGCCTTGGTTGCTATCGCTCTCGGTGCAATTTCAGCCTTCTGGGGAATTCTTTTTACGCAAGTCGAAGGAGATATCAAACGCCTGCTCGCTTATAGCACCGTAGAGAATATCGGCTTGATCGTCCTTTCCATCGGACTTGTACTTCTGGGTAAGTCTACCAACGTGGTCGCGATCTCCTCGATTGGCTTGGCCGGCTGTCTTTTCCACGTACTTAACCACGGGTTGTACAAACCTCTTTTATTCCTGTCGGCAGGTGCCGTGGATTGGGGTGCGCACAGCCGTGATCTGGCGAAACTGGGCGGGTTGCAGCGCTTGATGCCATGGACGGCAGCTAGTTTTTTCTTCGGCAGTTTGGCGATTTGCTCGTTGCCTCCGCTCAATGGCTTTGCCAGCAAATGGTTGATCTATCAAGGTTTATTCTCCCTTTCCGTAGGCAGCAACTCCATCTCTGATCGCACTATGGCGATAGCCTTGATCGCGCTTTTGTCCATGATCGGAGCCATGTCTGTAGCTTCTTTCACAAAGGTGTTCGGGCTGTGTTTTCTCGGTACGCCGCGCACGCCCCAGGCCAGCCACGCAAAAGAGATGCCGCTGGCGGCACTGATTTCTCAACATATTCTGATTGCCTGCTGCCTGGTATTAACGTTCGGCGCGGGCTTAATTGTAGATGGCTTCAAACCTATCGCACAGGGCGTTCTGCCCAAGTACGATGTGCCGGCAATGCTTCCACAGCCGCAATTGGTGGTAGCACTGGCGATACCATTAATTTTGTTCTATTTTGTCCTGATCATTCGCGGACGCAGCAACGTCAAGTATTTTTCCACATGGGAATGCGGCTATGGCAAGCTGCCGCTGCGTTCCTTCATCGACGCAGCCAGCTTTACACGGCCCCTGGCAAGTCTGTTTGGGCTGGTAATTCAGTATCGCACCGAAAATCAAATTCAGGGAAGAGATCGACGTCATTTCCCGGACACCATCGACGTAAAAGCTCATCAAGTTCTTTGGGTGGAAAAATTCTTCTATAGTCCCATTTTGAATGCCTTCGATGCTCTGGGCAAGGGACTGATCAAGTTACAGACCGGCAGCATACACATCCATCTATTCTACGTTTTTGCGACGCTTATCTTGCTCGTGTTGATTGGAACGCAACCATGAACAATACAAGCTGGCTGGCATACATAGCTCTGACAGCGGCCATCGTGGTGGTGCCACCCCTGCTTATCGGCTTCATCAGAAAGACCAAAGCGCGCCTGCAAAACCGCGTGGGAGCACCGTATCATCAGCCTCTTTTGGACCTGATAAAACTCCTTTCGAAGGGAGAGTTGGTAAGTGAACATGCCAGTTGGGTGCTACGTGGCGCAGCCATCGCCAACGTATCAATTGCGCTTCTGCTTGCTGTCACAAGCCCGTGGATTCCCGGCATGCCCAGGCCTTTTGATGTAGACATCTTCCTGTTCATCTACTTGTTTGCATTGATGCGCTTTTTCAGCGTACTTTCCGCGCTCGATACGGCCTCGCCCTTCGGAGGCTTCGCGGCCGGGCGCGACCTCACTCTGGCCGTACTAGTAGAGCCTGCTGTCATGCTTTGTTTGACGGCACTGGCTGTGGTGGCACAAACTGCAAATCTGTCGGAGATTTTCTCCTTCACCGGAAAGGCTCTGTCAGTGCAAGCAGGCCTCTGGGTGATGGCCGGCTGCGGGCTGTATCTTTCAAGCCTGGTGGAACTATCCCGCATGCCCGCTGATGATCCGACCACTCATCTTGAGTTGACGATGGTGCATGAAGCGATGATTCTTGAAAATTCCGGTCCTAATCTTGCCTTGACCGAATACGCAACGGCTCTGAAATTGCTCGTTTTGATGGGTGTTTCAGGACAATGCTTTCTGCATGCATTTGCTGCGGTCTGGCAGACCTCACCTTCGATGCAAACAGCGTGCGGCGCCGGTGCCGTTTTGCTGGCAGTGGCCGTGACTGCACTTATCGAGGCAACCGGTGTCAAATTGCGGTGGACGAAACTGCCCGAATTCATCGCCTATGCAATCACGTTCGGTCTCTTGTGCCTGGTAGTCGCATTGGGAGTCGTGAAATGAGCTTATCCAGTTTTGACTTGCTGCTGTCAGCGATTGCCATCACCGCCATTATGATGCTGGGCACCACCAACATTGGAACTAACTTGAGACTGTATGCATTGCACAGTCTGCTGATCGCTGCCGCAACAGCCTGGTTGGGACAGACACGGCACGAGCCGGCTCTCTTTTTGGTGGCGGCCATTTTTGCTCTGGTGAAAGCCGGGTTTGTTCCCTGGTTCCTCAATTCCATAATTCGCCAGGTTGGAGGTCATAGTGATTCTGGCGCTTTCATACCCACCGCCCTATCCATGCCTGTGGGAATCGCCTTGCTCGGTGCAAACAATGTTTTGGCCCAGAGGTTGCCAACCGTCATCAATGGAGATGGTGGAAATATCGGAGAAACATTTGCATTGTCCTTGATCACGACCGGCATGCTTCTGATGCTTACACGCAATATCGCGGTCAATCAGGTGATTGGATTTCTAGTAATTGAAAATGGCATCTACCTATTTTCACAGACACAGACGCAGGGAATGCCGATGGCATTAGAGATGGGCATTCTTCTAGATCTCCTCGTTGCAGTCATGATCGCCGGCATCTTGTTGTTTCGAATCAAGAAAAACTTTGAGCACATTGATATCAGCAAATTGACTGAGTTAAAGGATTGAAAAAACGATGACTTCCTTGCTACTCATAGC
Source organism: Candidatus Melainabacteria bacterium (assembly GCA_020854255.1). Lineage (GTDB taxonomy): Bacteria > Cyanobacteriota > Vampirovibrionia > Obscuribacterales > Obscuribacteraceae > QKMZ01. The sequence continues at coordinate 7,937 of JADZFV010000032.1, forward strand.
CGCTCTTCCTCTTTTACTCGCGCTCGGCGCCATGCTAATGCCCTTTCGTTGGGTAAGGTGGGCGGTGCCGATTCTTGCTTGGCTGCAGCTTCTTGTCTTAGCTTGGTTAACTTGGCCGGTCCTATCTCAAAGCCAGCCTCTTTTGCGGCTCACCGCGGACTTTTGCGTCGACCGGCTTGCGGCTTTATTCATGCTTCTTACTACTTGTGTCGTAGCCAGCAGCCTCACCCATGCCCCCTACTATTTTCAGGCAGAAATGCACCAACTTGACCAGCGCCATGTGCGTATTTTTTACGCGGCGTCGAGCTTGTTTCTGTTGACGATGACAACTGTGTTCGCGTGCGACAACATGGGTGCATTGTGGATCGCCGTGGAAATGACTACGCTTGTCTCATCGCCACTGGTTTATTTCGATCGCACAAAAAATGCCGTGGAAGCCACGTGGAAATATCTCATTATATGCAGCGTGGGAATTGCGTTCGCGCTTTTGGGAACCACCTTGATTTTCGCAAGTAGCCAGCAAGCTCTTGCCGGCAGTGGCTCGATGCAAATAACCGATCTGATGCGAAGGGCGTCCACGCTTCAGTATCAATGGTTGCATCTGGGTGTGATATTTTGCATTCTTGGTTATGGCACCAAAGCTGGTATCTTTCCGCTGCACAATTGGCTGCCGGACGCGCACTCCGAGGCTCCGGCTCCGGCTTCGGCCATGCTCTCCGGCGGGCTGCTGAACTGCGCTCTCTTTGCCATCTTTCGAATTACGCAAATAGTCGTCGCTTCCGATCACCGTGGTCTGACTATCGACATAGTGATCGCGATGGGCGCGGTTACGGCTATAGCCGCCAGCCTGATGTTGCTCAGGCAGCACAGTTTTAAGCGCATGTGGGCATATTCCAGCATCGAAAATGTCGGCATCATGCTAGTGGCGATCGGCATGGGTTCCGGCATGTTGTTCTTTCTGCAGGCGGCCAATCACAGCATTGCCAAAGTGGCACTATTCCTGGTATCAGGCAATGTCGTTCAGGCAAGTGGCACCAAGCGATTGAATGCACTCCATGGAGTGCTCGCGAGTTCGCCGGTTTGGGGTATTTTGCTGGCTCTTGGCGCTCTGTCCATTACCGGAGCACCACCTTTTGGTATGTTCGTGAGCGAGCTGGCAATCCTGGTGGCAGCCACCAACCCTGGTTACTGGCCGGTCGCCGTGGCATTGCTCACGGCGCTCTCGATCAGTTTTGTCGCAATCAGCTTGCATGTTGGTCGTGTTGTTTGCGGGGCTGCCAAACCCGGATTTGCCAGCACAGGCAGCCAGCTTGCTTCCAGCCTGATGCCGGGGCTCCTCATGCTGTGCTCTCTCTTACTGGGCCTATTGATCGGCCCGCAGGTTTTGGGGTATCTTAGATGAAACTCGATATTAAAACCACCGTTGCCGATACGCTCACCAGCGATCTGGATTCTTGGCTCACAGAGAAGGATGGCCGCCGCACGGGACTGCTCACTTCGATTGACGGCAGCGAAGTGATGTTGCTGTTGCTCGATACACAGGGCGGAACCGCTGAGTTGTGGTGCGCACCAGTGCCGGATAACTCTTACACATCCTTGACCTTGAAGTTTCCCCAATTGCACTGGTTCGAACGAGTGTTGTGGGACCTATTTGGAGTGGTGCCGCTCCAACATCCGCGATTAAAGCCTGTTGTGATACATGAGGAATACCCACAGAAGTTTTATCCCTTGCGCCAAACAGAGTGGCAAGACAATGGCCACAATGCTGTTCATGACGAGCATCATTTTCTGGAAGTGCACGGCGCCGGCGTATGGGAGCTGCCTGTAGGCCCGATACATGCGGGCATAATTGAGCCCGGTCATTTCCGCTTTAGCTGCCTGGGAGAAAATATTGTCAATCTGGAGTTGAGATTGGGATACGTCCACCGCGGCGTCGAGAAGAAGATCACCGAGGTGCCCTGGCAAAAGGCGCACTTCGTTGCCGAAGCCGCAGCAACCGATACCGCATGTGCCAATGCCCTTGCCCATGCGATCGCCGTTGAATCGCTTTTGGATCTGGAGCCACCACTTGCGGTGCAGTCCCTGCGCACTATCGCCCTGGAGACCGAGCGTGCCGCCATGCACATCGCTGATATCGGCGGCATGATGACCGACATCGGCATGGTAGGTTTAGCAGCCACGATGAGCAGGCTGAGGGGAAGTGCGCTCAATCTGGCTCAGGCTCTCAGTGGATCACGCTTCTTCAGAGCGTATATCGTACCCGGAGGAATCGCCGCTTATCCGACGGCCTCCGCCTTGTTACAGGCACAAGAGCTGGTCGTCAGCCTTAAAAAGAGCCTGCGCCCGGTCTTAACCATGTTCCAGGAAAACCAGGCGGCCATCAGCAGAATGGATGGGATCGGCAAGTTGAAGCGATCGCTGGCTGCCGAATTCGGATTCGTTGGAGTGGCTGCCCGTGCCTGCGGTGTAGATTACGATGCGCGCAGGCATTTCCCTCATGGCTTGTATCCGCTCAAGGCACCGCCTACGGTGCTGGAAACTTCCGGTGACATATTGGCGTGCACCAATGTGCGCATCAGAGAGCTATTCGCCTCACTCGACCTTATCGAAGAGCTCATAGGCACCTCAAGATTTGATGGAAATTCGGACCGGGCAGTGACCAGCCTGCCTGCCAAACTGCCTGCCAATAAGCAATCTTGTGCTGTGGTGGAGGCTTTTCGAGGTGAACTCATTCATCTTCTGTTGACAGACGAACAAGGAAACATAAAACGTTATGCGATTAAAGATCCCAGCCTGAATAACTGGACCATGATCTCCATCATGGTGCGAGACAACCTGATTGCCGATTTTCCGCTGTGCAACAAGAGTCTGGCTCTTTCGTACGGCGGAAACGATCTATGAGAATGCCATGCTGAAACTTCTTACTTATCTGCTAGCTCAAAAGAAAGCCACTTTAAGCGACGTTTGCCCGCCGTTGGAAGCGAGCGCCCGCGGGCTTCCTGCGCTAACCGAAGAAGCTTGTACGGGAACCGGATGTAACGCATGTGCAAAGCTGTGTCCGACTGATGCCATTGCAGTCGTCGATGAGAAAACGGACAGCGGATCCGCGAAAGTGGCCATTGATTTAGGTGCATGTATTGGCTGCGGGTTATGCTTTCAGAATTGCCCGACCGGTACCATCGCGCAAAACCTGTCCACCCGCAATGCCAGAAGAAAGCGCGAAGAGCTGGTCTTGAAAAACGACGAGGTTGCGGTTTTGCCAGAGGCAAACACTGGCAACGGCAGTCACAATCCATTTAAGTACTCATTGCATGCGCGTGTCGTTTCCACCGGCTGCAGCGCCTGCGACCTGGAAATAGCCGCCTCCGGAAATCCAATCTTCGATATCGAGCGCTTTGGAGTTCACATCGTGGCATCACCGCGTTTCGCCGATGCGTTGATCGTCACTGGCCCTGTTGGCAAAGGAATGCAGACAGCTCTGAAACGATGCTACGAAGCGATGGCTGAGCCAAGAGTAGTTATTGCAGCAGGGACGTGCGCAATCTCCGGAGGCGTGCATAGGAATGGTTACACCGACGCGCAAGGCGCTGACAACGTGCTTCCGGTAGATGTGTATATTCCCGGCTGTCCGCCCCAACCATGGCAACTTGTCTATGGAGTTCTGCTAGCGATGGGACGGCAATCTTGTCTGAAGCCAGAAGAAGACGTCATTCTTTGTCATCCGACACAGCCCACTCCCCACCCATTCCCCACGCAATCTCGATAGCATAAATCCCCAGCAGGGTTGGTTTAGCTGTCTAAGAATTGCCTTGCTCTTAAATGTTCTGTTTCAGCAGTTGGTTGTGCGCGCGCGGAATTGACCTCTCAATGACAATGGAAACAAAAACCAATCAATCGGCATTACCGCCACAGTCAACATTTACTGAGAATTCGTCAGCTCCTGAAGATCGCCTGGCTGGACTGAAAAGGCATTGGAAAAACGACATTCAAACTGGCTTGATTGTCTTTCTCATCGCGCTTCCTTTGTGCCTGGGTATAGCTATTGCATCGGGATTTCCGCCGATGGCGGGAATTTTTTCCGCCGTGATCGGCGGATTGGTAGTGTCCCACTGTGGTGGCTCATTTGTAACTATCAATGGGCCCGCAGCCGGCTTGATAGTGGTCATCCTGGCGTCGGTCGAGCGTCTGGGAGGCGGACAGGCAGGATATCATGCGACCCTGGCTGCCATAGTGATAGCAGGTCTTGTATTGTTCATCATGGGGCTTTGCAAAACGGGCAAACTTTCGGAGTTCTTCCCTTCGTCGGTGGTGCACGGCATGCTGGCCGCCATCGGCATCATTATCATGGCTAAGCAACTACCCTTTGTACTCGGCGTGCAACCGCCGGCCAAAGAACCACTCGAGCTGATTGCCCGCATTCCCCAGATGTTTCAAAGTCTCAATCCTGAGATTGCCGCTATCGGATTCGTCAGTCTAATCATATTGGTTGTGCATGGTTTGATAACGAATAAAGTTGTGAAGCGGATTCCAGCGCCCATTGTTGTAGTCCTCGTGTCAATCTTTATGGGTGCATATTTTGATCTTGGCCACGCGCATCAAGATGTGGTCGGTGGCCATGCTGTGCAGCTCGGACCGAAATTTCTGGTATCACTGCCGTCGAACATCGCACAGGCGGTGGCATTCCCCGACTTCGCCAAAGTTGCTTCGTACGCATTCATCCTGTCAGTTGTCTCGATCACAATTGTTCAGGCCCTGGAGACCTTGCTCAGCGCGGCGGCTGTGGAGAAGCTGGACCCTTTTCGCAGGCGGGTTGATTTAAACAAAGATCTGGCGGCCATGGGGATTGCTAGCGCGATATCAGGCGCCATCGGTGGTTTGCCCATGATTGCAGAAATTGTCAGATCTACTGCCAACATATCCAACGGTGCGCTCACTCGTTGGTCCAATTTCTTTCATGCGGCATTCATGCTGATTGCAGTGATTTTCTGTTCCGTCTACATCAACCAGATACCGCTGGCGGCATTGGCAGCCTTGCTTGTATTTACGGGATACCGGCTGGCCTCGCCTAAGGTTTTCAATGAAGCTTATGAGATTGGACGGGACCAGCTATTCATATTTGTAACTACAGTGGTGGCAACACTGCAAACTGATTTGCTGGTTGGAGTATTGATTGGAATCGCGGTGAAACTTGCATTGGAGCTTATGCAAGGCGTGCCGATTCGCAGTCTATTTAAAGCAACCATTATGGTGGAGCAAAGCGGGGATGACAGTCTGATTGTGCGTGTAGAGGACGCTGCCACTTTCTCTAATTTCATGTCTCTCAAGCGCCAATTGGAGAACTTGGGACACGAGAAGAATCTCATTGTCGATTTGACTTCAGTCAGGTTGATCGATCACACAGTCATGGAGAGATTGCACGAGTACTCGGAAGAATACGTTAGGCATGGAAAGGAATGCCGAATCACGGGATTGGCCGAGCACAAATCCGCATCGAATCATCCATTTGCCGTACGCAGGCTGGCTCGCTCTCGGCAGCAAAGGTGATGAGCCGATGAACATATTGCTAGCGATTGACAATTCGTCGCATTCGCGTGTGGCTGTTGACGTCGTGCTTAATCGGGTCTGGCCGGCGGGCAGCAATTTCAAGGTCTTCTGCGCAGTCGAGCGTAATGAGCCAATGTTCGCCATCATGAAGAGGGAAGAAGCCGAGGAATTTCATATCAAGGCACTTGAGGCAGCAACGAAACTCACTGCATCGGTCGCTGAGGAACTGAAAGAAAAATTCAAGGACTGTAATGCCGTCGGCGAAGCTATATTCGGTGACAGCAAAGAAAGCATTCTTGCTCATTTAAGATGGCCGGCAGATCTAATAGTAGTTGGATCGCGTGGTCATCATGGTTTGCCGCGCCTCTTCTTGGGCAGCGTGTCGCAAACGATTCTTTTGTATGCAGGCTGTCCAACGCTAATTGCCCGCTACCAGCATGCGCATGAAGGCATGCCCGAATTCGACAAGAATATTCTTGTCGCGATTGACAATACTCCTCATTCAAGAAGTGTCGTGGAATGGGTACTGGACATGCCCTGGCCTGAAGGTGCACACTTCAAACTGGTGTCAGCTTTGCCACCTTTAGCGGATAAATATTCCGATGGCATCGACGCTCTTTATGCTCGCAAATTTTCCGGCGAGCGTCTGGCAACGCGCCTAGCAGCCGAAGAGTTCTCGAATGAGGTCGCAAAGCGCTTGCGGTCGGAAGTAGGAGCCAACAGAGTAGCGATTGACTTGCCAGAAGGTGATCCGGCAGAAATCATTTTGTCCATTGCCACGGATTGGCCTGCCGGTCTGGTCGTCATGGGCTCTCGTGCGCGAGGGCACGTGACGAGACTGTTCATGGGGAGCATTTCGCAGGAGGTTGTCTTGAGAGCGCCATGCCCGGTCGAAGTAGTCAAAAGCCCCTATTTTAGTGGCTGTCTTAGACAAGTTGAAACGTGTTGAGCGATAAACTGCGAACACTTGCGTCACTCTACTTTAGGCGTGCTTCTCGGTCACTGATTCTTGCGTGTCTGGTGGCAACGCAAAGCTGCTTGCCCGCTCTGGCGCAGCAAAAATTGGACGAGTCTGTATCCGCGAGCAATGTTGTCAGTCCAGCAGAAGCCGTCAATCTGATCGACAACTTGACCAAGAAAATTTTGCTCAAAGAAATCGACCTGCAACGATTCAACCTGCACTACACACTAGAGGTTGCCAAGCAAGGTCGATGGAAAGGTTGGCGGTATGCGTTCTTCCAGGAAGCAAACACAGGTTTGAATCTTGCCGGTGGCATCATCTCAATTGACAATCGCGGCAGCAATCTCCACCATGCAGCAGGTGTACGCCTTCATCCTCAAGAAGCTGCCAATTACATACCGATGATTGGTTCAATCATTGGTGCGGGCGCAGCTGTTGGCGAGCTTGGAATTAACAGCTATCACGACATGATGGCAAGAAAGCACGGCTTCTCACCTGCATCTTCCATAAAACACGTGAAGGGTTTAAAAGACGCCATCACGCGGTTGATGGCAGAACGCCAGGACTTAATCAAGATAGAGGAGTCTGATCCTGCAATGATCAATCATGTCCTTATAGACAACGCCGAAGGAAAAGTCCTGCAGGATACTCTCGATCAATCTCTGCAAGAATTCGCGCGCTACCATGTGGGTGCTTGCAAGCTTCTAGCTTTCCAGCAGATGCAGTATCTGTTCGATGCGTCCAAGTACACAACAAGCGCCATCGGCTCTGAATTTGCCTATCTGTCGCTTTCCCAAGGAAAACGCATTTGGAATGGCCGAGCTGGAGTGCTGTTTGCCGTATCGGGACAGTTGACGATTTGGGGGCCGGTCCTCAGCCGCCTGTTTGCTAAGGGCGTTGGCAAACTTACCAAACGCCGCATGGAACCTCTCATGCGCGAAGCCGACGAGGCCAAAATTGCCACGCTCCAGGCAGATCTCAAAACTTTAGATGACCTGATCCAGCAGGGGGTACCTACAAATCCTCGTGTGGCAGTTGCGACAGAACGACAAGCTATGTTCAATGCTCATGAACGAACCTTTGCGAAGGAAATTAGCGCCGAGGAAAAGAAAGAAAACGCTGCTAAGTTAGCCGCTACACAAAACATTGCAGCCGGTGCTTTCATGGGTGGCTCAAAAACGGCATCAGCGGTACTATTCCTCGTGCCTGGCTTTAATCCGAACTACAATAGTAAAACGGCACGGGCGGGTCGAGTGACCAACGATCTGCTATTTACATCAGCCGTTGTTGGTCTTCCTGCAAACGCCTTTTCCATGCTCGATACTCTCAGAATTCAGGTCAAAGGCGAGATCAATCGGCACAGCGCAGCCAAGAAAGGCGAACTACCAGGACAGCTAGCAGCCGCGCGACTCAAGGAATTGGATCTCATGGAACGAAAGCTCAAGAGCATGTGAAGACTGAGCTAGTGCTGCTCCGGTGAGCTGAACGACTTTTCCCACCAAGGCTTTCGGAGCTTTTATACCTTAGCGAAAGCGTCTGGAGGTCGGCAGCGAGCGTGGACGCATCATTAGCCTTGACTGACAGTCGTGCTCTCAATGCAATACCCATGAAGCGACGATGAAGTATATCAAAATTGAAGTCAGGTCCTGTATAACCGTCGATAAAGGAGGCGTCGCAGCAGCGGCATCCAATTTCAACTTATTCAATAACCACGGAATCCACAGCCCGACCGCAGTGGCAACGAAGCAAGCACCCACAAGCGAAATCCCCACGACCATTGCTACATCGAAATCGCCCCAGCGCCACCAAACAAAAGGCGCGGACAATAGCCCCAACGCAACGCCGATGCCAACCCCCGCCGCCAGCTCGCGCCAGATTACATGGCTAATCGGTACGTCAACCGCCAGCCCTCTTACCACTACCGTTTCTGTCTGCGTGCCTACGGCATCCGCGAGATAAACAATGCTGGGAATGAAGGCTCGGGGATAGCGAAGCTGTCACCAGGGGCAATGTGTTTGACAAGCCTCTAACGGTAACAGAGATATGGTTTCCGGTATCGAGGCTGGCTCAAACCCTCTGATAGTGCCAAACGTACCGCAAAGAAACTAATCAAAACCAGTCATACAGGGAACTTCTTGATTGCCTGATCGTATTCATCCTGTGCTACAGCCAAACTCATGCGCGAGTAAATCTCCAACGACTGCCTGGTTGCGTGTCCTGAGTATGGCTGAATCATCGCATCGTCCAAACCCTGTTTCTTTAGCCAGGTAAAAAGGAAATGCCTCAGCTTGTGCGGCGACATTGTCTTTTCCAAACCAGCAGCCGTAGCGTATCTCTGGAGGATTTTGCGGATTCCCCGATCGGTGTATCGCTTTTTCCATGATGATTCAAACAGATGCGTGGCACCACTAACCTTCATGTCTTTGACGTGCATGGACAGTATTTCTTTGAACGATTCCGGGAATGGAACAATTCTGTCTTTGCCACCCTTGCCTGATTCAATGCGTATTTGGCAGCGCTTAAAGTCGACATCGGAAAGCTGAATATTAACAAGCTCATTGACGCGAGCGCCTGTATACAAGAGCGTTTTGATGATCAGCAGGTCTTGGGTGTTTTGGCCGGTCCAGACCGTTTCATAGTATTTCTTTAGTTCATCTTCTGTCGGAATATCAGGTAGCGACTTAGCTTTAGTAACCACTGGCACATCTAATTCCGTTCTCAAATGTCGGAATACCGCCTTTAGATAATGGTAGTCCGGGCGCTCGTTGCGCAGCAGCTTTGCCAACTCTTTGGCCTTTTTTTGTGGGTTTGTTCTTGTCATATCTGGCTCCCTATGCTGCTTTGAGTGTTATGCGCTTGTCCATGTCGCAATCGAACTGCCCGTAGGTGACATGGGCGTATCCGAGTGGGTTGAGACCGCGCCAATCCTCCAATGTCATGCGCTCCGACCAGGCCGGTTCGCTGAGAACTTCTTGCAGCATAAGAGTGTTGATGTAGTTGAGCGAAACCTGCAATAAGTGCATGCAAAGCATAGACAGCTCCTGGTCTTCCAGATTGTTGGAAACGATCTTGCTGTTTTGACCGAAGTGAATGAAGCTGTTAACGCTATTCCAGTTCTCGATAACATTCAGCCCTTCGTGAATTTCACGGCGCAACGCTTCGGACCGAAGATAGCGACAGAGGAAAATCGTTTTGAGCACACGACCAAGCTCTAAGAATGCTTTGTATGTCGGATGGCTCAGATTGTCTTTGGTGAAGCGCCTGAGGATTGCTTCAGCGTCAGCAGTTCGTGTCTTTATTGCAACTGCGCACTTGACCATTTCATCGTACTGCTCTTTGATCAACTGCCAGTTGATTGCCTTGTCCATAATCGGCTGCAGATTCGGATAGTCGCCAGCCTTTCCGAGCTTGAGATATTCCTCGTAAGCTTCAATCATCACTGTGTGACCTTCTCCCCAGT
>JADZFV010000033.1 GCA_020854255.1 Candidatus Melainabacteria bacterium
CAGCAGCAAATGCAACAGCAAATGCAACAGCAAATGCAACAGCAGGCATATCCTCCCCCGCAGCCACCCCCTCAACCGCCAGTGCAGCAGGCCTCTTCACCATTTGCGCGAGAGCCGGCGCCTACTCTCATCGATCAGCCAGTACCGTCCAGGCTTTCAACATCCAATATGCCGACCACGGTTAAGCCTTCAAAACCCGCCAGGTTTCAACCTGAAGAACCAGAGATTACTTCTCGGCCATCTTTCGACAAATTTGCCTCCGACGCTCCCGATCAACGTGGCGGCGGTGCTTCGGTATCGCCTGCCGTCGCCGGATTGTGCGTGCTCGGCATTATCTTAAAAGGATGGTATTTTTTCAGCTATCCATCTATGTGGAATCAGGCTCCGTTCGTTGCCGATCAATTTGCTGAGATACTTGTCATGGTGGCACTCATAATTGTTATTACGGGTGTTTCAAAGGGGCGCAATTGAAGCTTGCAAGCTAGCGCCTGAGCCACTCCCCGCCTTTACACATTGACAAAAGGTAACTTTCAAAGGGGGGATGCCATGCTATATTGGCGACTGCATCGGACGGGGAATCGCGCCGGAGATTCATGCCTGGAACATGTTTTTCTCGATCCTCGTCGTTCACCACTTATGTGGGTTGCTATCCAGGAAACTACTGGGAAGGTTGGTCTAAATGCTCGCCTCTAAGTCTCGCAGCTGGTCCCGGAGAACATCCTCTCCTCTGGCACTGGCTCTGACCGTTTCGCTTTGCGTGCAAGCTCTTGAGAGTAGTCCGGCGCAAGCGCTTTCATTCATCACTGCAAAGAAATCTCAATTGCAGACCCCAATGGAAGCAAAATTAGATCTGGATGCCGGACCGATATCTGATACCGCATCTGGTGAGACACCGGCTGCGGCGAAAGTTTCAAATTCAGAAACAAAAAACGATTTAAAAAGCGACTCTAAGAAAGGCAGAAAGGAATCAAAAAAAGATTCAGCAAAAGCTTCAGCGCTGGAAGGCTCCAACAAAGGTGAGCCTCAAAACCTCGCGCCTCTCAGCCTTTCCGACGAAAAACCATCAGGCGGAAACTCTGAAGAAGGATCTGCCGCCAGGGGCAGTGACGATACACAATATATGAAGCTGCACGCCGAAACCATGGGTGTTGCTCCCAAGGGACCGCTGGACGGCGACGGAAGTTATGCTCCGACGACACTGCCCTCCAAGTCATTGAAATCCGAGATCGGACCTGGCAAAGGCAGATTGGTTGATCAAGCTAAAAACGTAAATGTCATGCCCACTGTGTTGATGGACACCGACGAGGAAACCGATCAGAAAATCATTACTGATCGAGAGTGTGAAAAAGCGCAAGTTTCCGATCTCTGGGAAGCGACTTTGACTCGCAATCAAGACATTCAGTTTGTGGTGCAGAAGCTCATGCCATCAAGCGACAAGAGCCACGCGACAACGGCATTAATGCGGATGATTTCGTCCACACTGGCAACCGGCATCAGCGCTGGTGCGATGTTGTCTCCCAGCCCGGCAGGATATATGTCGGCCCAAATGGGTTCGAGCATGATCATGCAGTCGATGGGATTGTTGGAAGCAAAAAACCAAAGAAAAGCACAAATCGATCAGGGCCAAGCGATCAGTCTGTATAAGATGGTCAGAGATACAGCCGACAAAGTGACTGAGAATTACCGCGACTATAAGAAGTACGTCAAACGCGCCGATCGCGCGCAGACTACTGCGGCAGATTTGCAAAATATGATTCAAGATGCACGCGCCGGACAAGACGCCGCCAAGCAGATTGAAATGGAATATACACTGTCTAAAGCAAAGGGTGACGTTGAAGAAGCCTGGTACGATGCGCGCCGCTATCGCCAGACTTTGATTGACCTTGCCGGCAGCGAGGCTGTGAATAAGCTCGATCAGGCCTTGCAGGATCAATTGCTTGCCGAGAAAGAGCTGGATAAGAAAACACAGGTGGCAGAGAAACTGGCAGCAGAACCATCCAAAGAGACCTTGCGGAAAAAGGATGTTCTGGAAAAATTGATAAATACTGTTCAGCCTCCTGTTGGAAAACCACCGTCTTCGAATATGTAGTGGTCGCACTTTTGCGATGGGTACAATCGCGTTTTGTTCGAAGAATAGAATGCAGCTTGCAAAATAAGGAACGGCAAAGTGCGTATTAATCAAAGATGGTTTGTATGGATCATCCTTCTTCTTTGTGTTGCTGCCATTCCGGCCGGTTTGGTCGAGCACAGTAATCCGACTGAAGAACAAGACCTAGATTCGGATAGCTCTGATTTCTTTGTTTCCAGGCTGATGAAAAGGGATCGCATTCAAGTGATCAAACTCAACGGAATGATCGTCGACAAACCGGAGGCGTCTATTTTTTCGGGTAAATCCGGCTCGGCAAGCGCTTGCATAAAGGCACTCAGAAAGGCGGCCAAAGACGAAAGAATAAAAGCAGTTTTGATTCGGATGAATACTCCTGGTGGAACAGTTTCTACCTCGCAAGAAATAACTGACGCTGTTGTCTCAGTAAAGGCTGCAGGTAAGCCAATCTACGTCTCTATGTCCGATTTGTCTGCATCGGGCGGATATTATGTAGCATCGGCCGCAGACAGAATTTTTGCCCAACCTGGAACTATCACCGGCTCAATAGGCGTGATTATGAACCTGATGAATTTCAAGACTCTGGGAGATAAGGTCGGTATTGCATCAGTCGTCATAAAGTCAGGTCCATTCAAGGACATCGCATCACCATATCGCGCCATGACCGATGAAGAGAAGAGTATTTTGCAGGAGATGATTGCCGATTCTTACGATCAGTTCGTTACGGCCGTTGCAAAAGGGCGGCGCATGAAGGTTGAGGACGTAAAACGTTTGGCAGATGGGCGTATCTATACCGGACGCCAGGCTAAGAAAAACGGTCTGATCGACCAGCTCGGCGGATACGATGATGCTCTTGATGATCTGCAGACTGCCTGCATGAAGAAGTACTCGCTCAAGGACAAATTGCCGGTCGACGACAAAAGTGATACTGGTATTCTCGGCACTTTGCTGGAGGCTGCAAACAGAAACAATATCTTCTCTGAATTTCCTCATCATGTGAATGCCGGCATCGCTGCTGATGAAATTGTTTCGAACTATTTGATGAATAAGCTCTATAAGCAGCCATTGTGGATGTTGCAGTAAAACAATATGAATACAGGAAATGACTGACACTGCAAGCAAGCTTGAAGCGAACAAACCATCCAGCCAGACGGCCGGAATCGAGCAGTGGGCTGACGTCTTTTATGGGGTTCTGGTTGCCCCCGGGCAGACCATGAATGTGCTTGCCGACGCTTCACAATACAAGTCCGACGGCATGGCTTTCATTCTTGCATTCATAACGGTCATGACCAGCACCCTTGTGGCCGCAGTCGGAGCATCCGGGGCAGACATGGGTGCAATATCGCAACTGAGCATTGCTTTTTGCATGTTTTTCGGCGTGCTTGTCTGGAGTGCATTGTCACTCTTGTTGTTCGTCCTTTCGCGTCTGGTTCGCTCACCCAATCACGATCTCGGCTCGGCATTCGTGGTCACCGGCTGGGCATTTTTGCCAGTCTATTTCATCAATCCTGCAAAATGCTTGTTGTCTTTTCCTTTGATAGGTTGGCTCGTGGTCGCGGCCCTTGTTCTCTGGATATTCATTCTGCAGTGGATTGTCTATCAGGCGACGCTCAAATTCAGTCTAAAGCGCATGATCGCGCTGGTGTTGGGGCTGCCTGTTTTATACAAGCTGACTCTATTGTGCGGACTTATTTTTGTTCTTGCGATTTTTCTTTAAGACATGAGTTCGAGTGACAATAAAAGAGCTGCAAATACGGCAAAGCCTGTTATAGCCATTGTCGGCCCGACAGCATCCGGCAAAACGGCGCTCAGTCTCAAATTGGCCGAGAAGCTACCTGTAGAAATTGTTGCCTGCGATTCACGGACTATTTACAGGCGCATGGATATCGGCACCGCGAAGCCTTCCGCCTTTGAGCAGGCTCAGGTCAGGCATCATTTGCTTGATGTCGCCGACGTAGATGAAACCTACACTGTGGCAAACTACAAAGAAGCCGCCGGGCGTGCCGTAGACGACATTCATGGGCGAGGCAAAATTCCGGTTGTGTGTGGCGGAACCGGCCTGTATGCACGTGCCTTGTTGGAGGGGCTTTCCATACCGGAGGTTCCACCGAATCAGGAATTGCGCGACGAACTGAATCATTTTGCGGAGAAAAACGGCAATGAAGAGCTATTTGCGCGATTGACCGCGCTTGATCCTGTGACGGCAGAGCGGTTGAACACAAACGATCGCTACAGGGTCGTACGGGCGCTGGAAGTCTCGATCACCCTGGGCAAGCCGTTTTCCCAGGCGGCAACCCTTAAGCCGCCACCGTATTCGACAATTTGGATCGCTCTGGGTGTGAATAATCGACTATATATAAAGGATCTGATTGAGATTCGATTGGAAGAACAATTCAAAGCCGGGCTGATCGATGAAGTAAAGGCCTTGCTCACCGATTACGGCCCGACACGCGCCCTGCTCAACGCTGTTCCTTACAAGGAAGTAATTGCCTATCTGGATGGGAATTGTTCGCTGGATGAGGCGAGAAAGGACGCGCTGAAACACAACTATCAATTGGCCAGGCGGCAGATCATGTGGTTTCGCGCCAATGAAAATGCCAACTGGTTTTTGGTCGATGTTGAAGAACGCGCAAAAATATTCTCGCAGGTGTCCGATCTTATCGATCGCAAACTGGTTAATTGAACTCTGTGATTCGGTCTGAAAGGCTTACTGAGCTACCATCTCGCTTACTTGCAAAAATGATTTGTCTGTCTCAAAAATGTTGCCTGGCTAACTTCATCTCCGATTTGTGCAATACATTTGAACACAATAATTTTGCGAAAAATCATTTTTGTTTGAAAAAATGCAAGCCTGGTTCAAATTCACTTTGATATATGTATCGGCTTTGCTGGCACGGCTTTTGAGAAATAGCGCAGGATCTGTGCGAGAGCAAATTTGAAAGTAATTGAGAATAACTTGAATGAATCGTTCCGCCCTTTATGCTCATTTACTATTTGTTTGATCTAGACGAGATGGGAATTGGAGTTATACTGGTAAAAGTTTTTGCAGCCCCAGATCAAGCTCCGTTAGAAGTTTTCGATCAATTTCAATTGAGCAATGTGCAATTGAGTTCCACTCAATTGAGTCAAGTTAAAAGAGCAAATACAAGGCGGCACTCTGGGATGAAGCGATCGACAATTGATGAATACAGAGAAGTGGCATTGCCCTGGAGCGACGGCACACTCTCAGCTAGACTCTGGCAAGCACGCGGACGCTTTGTCGTTGGCGTCCCTGAGCTAGGTCTGCACTGCTACGGCGCTACCGAACCGGAAGCTGTTTTTCGCCTGTTCACTTCGCTGCTCAAGTATTACCGCCAATTGCGCTCATTCAAGTCACGTCTGTCAGACAAAGGACTTTCACACCTCGATTTGCTTAGAGGCTGGGTGGAATCTATCGAAAATAAGATGAAAGCGCCATCTATCGACAATCGAGTGGTCGCGCTTCCTCGGTCCCGACGCTAACAATTCTTTTCCAGCGAAATTGAACTTTTTTCGTCTTGCCGACGTATTTATCCACAGGGGGATATTGAGTCTCTGGCATGATGACGAAGTCCAATTTCAGACTTAGCGCGGCAATTGCATTGTCCGTAATGTTGTTGCCGGTAAATGCCGACGGACAGACCGTTCATGCTCAAACAAGCAAACCGTTGCCGGCTGCTACATCTGAAAGTCAGCCCGCAGACTTACCGAGCGGTTTAGCGATCAAATACATAGGCAACTCAGAAAGCCATAAGTTTCACAGACCCTCGTGTCCATTTGCCCGCATTATGGCGCTCAACAAGCAAGTGGGGTTCAATTACCGCAGCCAAGCAGTTGCCTGCGGTCACGTCCCCTGTCAATATTGCCTTCCGCCTGTCTGGACGGTGGTCAGAGGGCGACTACTTGCGCCGGACAAGAGGGCGGAGCCGGCCGTGCCTCAGCCTGCCGAGTCACTTTGTCCACCCGATCTGGATACTTGCCCCGCTCCACCTGAGAAGGTGGCTCCCCATCCCCCTTAAATCTCCAATCTCTTGAATTCGCTCGATCCTTCAAAGCCAATGTATATATAGGGAAACTCCTATGCTCGACTGGTAGGTATCTTGCTATTCTAGGTATGAGCCATCATTTGGAGCTTGCTCTCAAATAGTGGTATAACGACTCGAGAGGGCACCTTCCATCGGAATTGTGACGTAAAAAATGAGTTTTGACAGTCTCCAACAAAACTTCGCTCACGCAACTGGATTTATCTACGATCGGACCATCACTCCCCGCAAGATGTTGGGGCAGTGCTTCATCGTATCCAAGAGCCGTGCTGTGACAACATCAGCCAATCTCTACAACTATTCCGAAGCCCCGTGGGCGCTGGAAGTCTATTTCCCTCACCCGGATGTGACAATCGGAATCAAGTCAATAGCGATTCACAACGACTTCGACCGCCGCGAGGCCCGCAACTATTATCTGCAGCAGACGGGATCGCCACTCGATGTGCCTCCAGTTTTGCTCAATGACCTGGCGACAATTGTCATGGACAGCCAGTTGCAGGAATTACTGCCCGACAAGGTGGCCGAGCTCAATCGTGCCTTATCCATTCCCTTCTCGAATCAGGGTGTGGAAGCTTCCGGTAATGTCCGCGGCACCGAACTTTTCTCCGTCATAAATTCAGTTCTGGAGTCGCGACGGGAAGGACTCTTGACTTTGTATGACAAGAGAAATATCCCCATGGCTCGTTTGCAGCTAGGACAGGGGACGATTCTCAAAGTTCATTATCGGGCCATGATTGGCGAAATGGCTTTTGCCGAGCTGGTATACAGAAAACCGGCCGAAGGCTATTCATTTCAGCCGATGGCAACGTTCAACTGGGGCGGCGTTCGTGACATAACTGTTCCGACCGACCAGCTCATTCAAGAAGCGGTCAGACGTGCCAATGAAGTGCCTCAGATTATCAATTATCTGAGTTCGACCGGCATGGAGGCGCGATTCCAGCGCAGCGTCGACACTATGAATCCGGAGAACGTTTCCGAAAATATTCGCTGGTTTGTTGAAATCTTGTGGTCCGCACTGGATGGATACATAACTGTAGACAGACTGCCGGAGCGCTTGGGTGTTGACACTTACACGATTTTGCAAGCTCTGCGCGAGCTTGTGAACAAGGGCTATGTTTCTCTGCTCAATCGGGCTTCGCCTTTCCCGTGCAACGGACAGCTGGGCACTCCTCTGGTTTCGCATACGGATTTCGATATTAACCCCGGTGATCCGGTCACCGCATTCTATCTCGATCCTCTATCCGGAGCCGCAACCTGGCAACAGGGAACGTTCTTCGGCGTCTCAAGCGTCCTGCAGCCGAAAAATTTGCTGCATACGATTCCGATTTTGCCAGGCGCTTCAGGCGCTCTGATTTTGAAAAACTATAAGCTGATCGGTGTTCACGGCGGCGCCATTGCGCCCAAGCCGGGCCAGGAAAATCAGCGCCTATTCCAGATGATGTGGATTGGTGCCTTGCTCGATATGAGCGCTCGCAAGCTGAGAACAGCACAAGAAGGACAAGAAGAAGAAGTCGACGGCATCGCCGGACTGAGAACCAAGTTGGAAAACGAAACCACGACAGCTCAAGCTGAGAAGGCAGCCTTGCAGTGTCCGAATTGCATGTCTTTCAACTCAAAGCCTGGTCCCTGCATCACCTGCGGAACTGAAATTGAACCGCCTCCGGAAGAGATAGTGCCGGAAAACAAAGTCCAATTCGTCATTTACAAGGCGAAAAAACTCAAAGAGCAATACAACGTCACCAACAAACAACTGGCGTTAGTCGCCGGTGTTATTGCTTTCCCTCTGGTAATGATGATGATGTGCAGTTCTCCGACTCCGCCGCCCACTGCGGTCACGCCGGGTACGGATACTGCGACAGGGTCGGTTCATCAAAACTCCGACAAAGCGATGCAAGCAGCCGTTGAATTTGCGGGCTTCAAAGCCACGCCGCCGCCGGGTTATTGGTTTGAGGACACGTCTTCGATTACCGGTGATGCAAAGTCTTTCGGACTATATTCTGAGCGCGCCAATCAAAAGGTTATCTTCGTGATCAACGATGATTTGATGCCCTGCAAGAATCTGTCCAACTTCATCATGAAGCCGCCATACGTGACAGTGCCGCCCGGTGGAGAGTCGAAGGTGCTTGAAGAGCAGCACCAGGTCTTTGGCGAAGCCGGCGATTTCCACTACTATGGAATGAAATATGGTTATGGA
>JADZFV010000034.1 GCA_020854255.1 Candidatus Melainabacteria bacterium
TGAAAGACGAAGTCGGCATGTTCAAAGTCGGTCTCGAGCTTTTCACTCATTGCGGAACGAAGCTTCTCGAGGAGCTCAAGCGTCTGGAGGCTCCGGTTTTCTTCGACGGCAAATTTCACGATATTCCTAATACCGTGGCGGCCGCATCCAGAGAGATTGCCGGTCGCGGTGTCGAGATGTTCAATGTGCATGCTCAAGGCGGCAGCGAGATGATCAAAGCCGCTCAGAAAGCCGCACACCAGGCAGCAGACGCGGCCAGGGTTAAGCGACCGATTCTGCTTGCCGTCACTGTTTTGACCAGTATCTCCCAGGAGATTCTCACCAACGATTTAGGTATCTCCGACAAGGTCGACCAGGTTGTCGGTCGTTATGCGTCTTTGGCATTCAAGTCGGGTGCAGATGGAGTGGTGGCATCAGCGAAAGAAGTGCCGATCATCCGATCGCAAGTAGGCGATAAATTTATCATCGTCACACCGGGAATCCGCCCGACATGGGCTTGCCAGGACGATCAAAAACGGATCGTCACACCGAAGGAAGCTGTGGAGATGGGCACCGATTATGTCGTTGTCGGCCGGCCGATCACGCGTGCCAAGGATAGGAAAGATGCGGCCAGGCGCATTGCAGAAGAGTTGAGTGTCTAATTTCGAAATGAATTTGTGTCCAGCCATGATTCGGACTTTTGTGTGTTTTCGAAACAAAATGCAGTTTCGCAGCAGAGTCGAAGTATTTACAGAAGGAGTTACCCGGCAAAAACCGGGCGAAGCATTGAACAGTCCGGGCGACGCATGGCGTCGCCCCTACATGCTGTGCACTTGCTTCTGCGCACTAATGTTTTCACTTTTCGCATTTGTGGTTCCTTCTGCACTCTTTGCCCCTGCAGCCTTCGCGGCTGAAGAGCGAGAAAGACCGGTAAATTTTGTATTCCTTGTCGACGTTTCCGGCAGCATGGTTTTGAAGTCGACAATGGTCAAAGGACCGGATGGAAAGGACATTACTCTCTTCGAGGCCTTGCGTTCCGCTCTCAAGCAAATGGTAGACGACAGCCGTCTGATTGGCACTGCGAGCCGGGTTTCGTTCATCACATTTGGAACGGCAGTGACGGAGAAATCCGATTGGCCGACCAAGCTGACAGACGCTGCCCCGCGCGCTGATCTGGTTGGAAAAATAGTTTCTCCTGAAACGCTGGCCGCAGACAAACACGGGGACACGTACATGGGCGGCGCGTTGCATGCGGCGCTCGAAAAGGCGCGTGCAATGGCAAAAGACAGTGATGCCTGCACGATGACGTTCATCGTCATGTTTACCGACGGCTGGGATGAGCCGCCGGCAGGCGCACCATATAGAGTGCGCGATGTGGCGAGACAAATTCTTGCTGAGAAAAGATTGGCAAAGGAAAAGATCGGTGTCGACACCTGGCAGACGCGGGTGGTCGGCTTGCAGAGACTGCCTGACAGCAAGGCTGGAACGACCACGGCGAAAGAACTGGCATCGCTCATCGGCGGCGAGTTTATCGATGTCAATTCGCAATCGGGTGGCACTGTCAGTGACAGAATCTTCATCGCGCTCAAGAAAACAGTCGAAAGCATGAAGGGAGATATTGTCCTCTCAAAATCCGATCAGGGAGTTTCGCCTGCTGCGCAGGCAGGCGGTGAAAAAGGCTTTAAAGCAGGCTTTGTGCATTTCGGCAAGGTGGATGGTAACGGCATGTCCGGGTGTTCATTTCCTGTAGAACTGCGCTCTTGCTATGCCGAAGAAGTCGACAAAGTCGAAGAGTGCTCGCAAAGCGTGCCGCAAGCAGTGAAGGTGCGGGAGCTTGGCAGATTGTCCGCGACCAACCTGGTTGCAGAAGGAACGCGGCTTGCCTCTACACTGCCGGCTGGCGCTATCACAATTGCGCTTACTCAATCGGACGTTGTCCTGGCGCCGATTATTCCAGGTAGAGTTTATGAAGGAGAGAAGCCGACCAATCTTGTTGCTGTGACGGTTCAAGCGCACAGCAATTGTCCAGCCGGTCATTTCCTGGGTTTCCTCAAAATGTCTTCTACCGCACGCGTGCCTCAATACGTGCCGTTTGTCGTTTCTGTCCCCAGTCGCCTGGTGATCTCTCCCGAGAGCATCAATGTGAAAGTCAAAAAGCCCGGATTTTTCTGGCCCGAAGCAACCTCTGTAGAGCTGTCAGCAACACTCGGTCAGTCGGAAGGTGCAAAGAGACAGACGGCGGTTAAAGTCGAGGTTGTGCCGGAAGCACCCGCGCTCAAACCGGAAGCCGGAAAGCCTGCCTCAGCCGGTTTTCAAAACGAAAAAATCGAGGTCGCCAACTTCAATGACGGAAAGCCGGTGACATTCACCTATGACGCTGCCAAGGCCGACAAGCAAGAGATCAAAATGACGGTGGCCATTCCCGCCAGGCAAAAGCCGGGACGCTACGCCGGTAAGTGGACGGTGAAGGTGACTGGCGATTCGGAAACCATGGCGCCCAGCCAGATACCGTTTGAAATAGTCGTCGATCCCAGCCCCTGGGAAGAGGTGGCGCCGGTGGCTGTGCCACTTATAATCGTCTGCCTGATAGTCTGCGCACTGGGCATTTTCCTCTGGTTGTCCACCTTGAAACGTGAAAAATAAAGATGCGTCGACGGGCGAGCGGAGGACGCCGAGGAGGCGTTCGCAGCGAGATTCGGATGCGCGCGGAGGGTGAAGCGCAGCAGAACCCGTAGCGCTTACAACCTGCATTGACGCCAATTCTTGTGAGATTCTTAAGAGTTAGATTTAGGCGTTTAGGAATTTTTTCGAGCGGGCTAATGGCTATTAATTAGAAATCAAAAGCAAACCAATTGACCTGACAAGGGGAAGGACGTTACAGAGCATGGACACTACGTGGTGGTATGGAATTCTCGCGATAGTCAGCATTCTCATCGCTATTGCCCTCAGGTTCGGAATTTATACGATTCTCGTCAAATTCAACCGCTGGTTGCCGGAGAAGGCGACCAGGGTGGCCAACGTCTCCAGCATCGCAGCCGGCGGCGTAGCACTTGTAGCACTGGTAGGAAATTTTCTGCTGTCGAAGCACTGAGTCAAAAATTTTGCGGCACGAAACCTGAGACTACGCGCTCCGGACGTTGCTGATTAAGTTCGCTGTAAATTGGTCCGAGTATTTGGGTTTGGTTGTCCGGTGGTCGTCAGCACAGAGTAGTTTTAGAGGACTCGAAAGTCATGGCAATTAGAACAATCCCATCGCTGGTTGTAGGTCTTGGTGGCACCGGCAA
>JADZFV010000035.1 GCA_020854255.1 Candidatus Melainabacteria bacterium
CGACGGAAGACCGGTATTGGGTCCGTAGGTGAGACGATTGTTGTTGGTGTAGTCGATTTCAATCAAATAGAGGTCGACTCCACAACCCTTGTAACCACCCACAGCCTTCAGGTTGGCAAATCTGCCAAAGCCTGAATTGAGAAGGTTGTTTGACATCGTTTCGACCGCGTTGAGCGCATCTCCGAAGCTCGAAGCATTTTGCGCAGCCTGGGCGCAATTGGTTCCGATAAAGGAAACCGTGGCGCAAGCCGTGGCGTAGCCGATCAAATTGATCAGCGGAAACAATATCATCATGAAAAAGATGAATAAGACAGGCGCAAATTCGGCAGCACTGCCAATCTGGCTCCGTCGTACGAATTTGGATTTACGCATAATAAGAACGCCTCCAGGCACGTTGCAGGAGTTCAGCACATGACTCTAATTTTTTGACCCTCAAGCCATTCTCTGTAGGATGGCTGCTGGATTGCTTATTGAGTGGTCACTTCACCGGTATATCCGGCGATAGGCCGCATGATGTCAAGTTAAATATTCCCCTCCCCCTTGAGGGGGTAACGGCGATAACGCTTAAAGTTCGAAAAAGATCATATTTAATGATAGAGCTTAAAGACAGCGAATCGAAGGCAGGCAACAAAAATTACCGCTTCGTAAGCCTTAGCGACAGGCAAAGGTGCCCCTTTTCAGAGTTGGTTTCGACGTCCATTCAGCATTTATTTGTAAGCCACAAAACAAACACGCAAAAATCCTACACTTCAAAGTTGGGAAAACAAATCAATTCATTTGCCCAATACCTGAGAGCTCTCCAAAGTTTCAACAACGCACAGGGATTCGCCATTGCCAAACAACTCGTGGAACAAGCACGTAACTCGGGTAATACTGTCACGGTCGATGATGTCGTGCGTGCAACTTACACTGCAATTCAGCAAGGAAAGCTGATTACCAATGTCGGCACCGGCGCCAATCAATTCGGCAAAACATTGCAGAAGCCCTAACGCCCCGCAAGCGTATACTGAGAAAGTGCCGGATTTTTGAGACTCCTGGACGTGACCGAGATTAAGCAACCAGCCGACCAAGCAGAGCAAAAGTCCATGCAGATGACGCCTGAAGTGGCGGCTGTTTCTGCAGTGGTTGCAGCGAAGCCGAATCAAGATGTGTTTGGTGAAGCCAAAACCGTCGCACATGCAAATGATAAAACGCTATCTGAGCCGGACATGATCGCGATGAATGAAAATGAGACCATAGCTGAGTCTGAGGCTAGAGTGGCTCAAATTCAGGCAAATAGATTTGGGTTTTTCGATTCTGAAGCAGACGCTGGCGGGTCAAAAGTATTCGAAAAATCAGCAAAACAAGCAATAGAGCCGCCACCGACTTTATCGCCTCTGCTCAATGAGGCGCCATTTGATTCGCCGGTGACACTCAATGTGCAGATTACGAATGTGCCGGAAGTTTCAGAATGCGTAAAACCAGAGGAATTACTAAAATACGCCGAATCAACATTTGCAGCCGGCGCTCAAGCGGTACGTCAAGTCGAGCAGCACTTGGCGGAGCCAAGCGCAATCAACAATGACATTGTGAATTTGGCTGGACACTTCAGCCAGAGTCCACATCAACTTAACCATGATGTTCACACGCTTTTCAGCGCTGCAATCGAGCATATCGATCATTCATTGACACCAGATGAAAGGGCCGCGACGGCTGGCGAACTTATGCCCATGTTCTTTTTTGAGGGTAACGCAAAAGAGCCAGTGCACCCAGAAACCGCTCAACAACTAGGACTAGAAGGAATGAGCGAATCTGAGTTAAAGTCTCTGGGTATTCATCGGACTATGCAGGAAGCTAGTGATTTGCGCATGCCTGAAGTGCCAAAACATTTGAAGCACTTGGAATTACAGCCGGCAAGCCCGGAACTGCTGGATGCAATGCGGAACAAGGGACGTGAGTTTATCTTTGCTGAACCAGGCTCAGAGGAATACCGCTATCTCTTAGCTCAACGGGTCGAAGCATCGACGGGGCGAGCAGATATGATGCACATTTTGATGAAAGAAAAACCGCCTAAAATTGCAGCTCTTGAAGAATTTCTGCATGGAACGCAGAAGAAGATTGGACTTATAGACAAAGTAGGACAGGAAATTGCCGAAGTAAGAGTTAAAAACTTCATGCTGAGACACCCACGGCTGCTTGGATTGACGGATAATGATTTGACTGTATTGGAAGCACTGAGGCAGCAAGAAGCGAATTATGCGCTAAGAAGAGGTTTTTCGCCTCGGATGTTTGAGGTAGGCGGTTATGAATAAATTTGTTTGCAAAGTATCAGATGTCTTTCAGCTCAAGGATCGACTGGTTGTGCAACTCGACATGCTCTATGATGATTTTGCGCCGCATTATAAGTCTGGTGAATCTCTCAAACTGCATCGACCTGATGGGTCCATTATTGAAACCCAAAGCTGGCCGGAAATGTTTTTCCCCACAAATCTCGGAAGACTTGCATGTCTTTCTGTTGAAGATAAGTTGAGTAAAGCTGATGTACCGCTTGGAACGGAAATTTGGCTTAGCGAAAACGAAGAACAGCAGCGCAATACGGCCTAGTGAATAGCCAAAACAGCGTGTAGTCAGCGGCAGGTCAACCAAGAACGGCCACCTCGTAAACCGTCCCGACATTACGAATAAAAGCAACCCGAACAACACCGGCACAGTGCCTAAAAGGCTGCGGAACGAAGAGACCGAAATCATCTAGAACGAGAAGAGATACTCCAGGTCTTCTTTGGTCAGTTCTTTGGCGACGCTCTCATCACCGCCCATGACCAGTTCGGCCAGTTCTTTCTTTTTCTTCTGCAGGGCCAGAATCTTTTCTTCGACAGTGCCGCGAGTAATCAACTTATAGTTGAATACGTGTCGCGTCTGGCCGATCCGGTGAGCCCGGTCTGTTGCCTGGTTTTCGACAGCAGGGTTCCACCAGGGATCGTAGTGGATGACATAATCGGCGCCCGTCAGGTTAAGTCCGGTGCCGCCTGCTTTAAGACTGATAAGAAATATCGGTAAATTGGGGTCGGCGTTGAAATTATTGACTTTGTCGAGTCTATCTTTTGCCGGAGTTTGTCCATCTATATACGCGTAGTCGATATTGGCTTTCTCGAGCTCAGCTCTAATCAGCGTGAGCATTTCTACGAATTGACTGAATACGAGTATTTTGTGGCCTTCATCGATAATTTCGGAGATCATGGCGACAAATGCAGAAAGCTTGGCTGAGGCAGCCACAGGTCCGTCGCCGCGATTCTTGAGCAGGCGCGGGTCGCAGCAGACCTGCCTGAGCCTGAGCAAGGCGGCAAGCACCGAAATTTGCGAGCGTCCTATACCACGCGAGGCGATTTCGTTGAAAACTTTCTGGCGGCATTCATCCAGGACATCTAGATAAAGCGAGCGTTGATCGTCTTCAAGTTCGCAAAGATGAATGATATCGGTGCGGTCGGGGAGTTCTTTCTCGACCTGGCTTTTCAGCCTTCTAAGAATAAACGGATGGACAATCTTTCTCAGTTTTTGGCCGGCGCCATCAAGGCCTGCTTCGATCGGTCGCTCGAAAGTCTCATTGAAGTCTTTGTAGGAGCTCAAGAAATCCGGCATCAAGAAATCGAAAAGCGACCACAATTCTTTCAGCCTGTTTTCCACGGGCGTACCGGAAAGAGCCAGACGGTGGAAGGATTTCAGGCTCTTTGCCGCCTGCGCGCCGACCGAGTCCGGATTTTTGATATTTTGCGCTTCGTCGAGAATTAGAAATTCAAATTGCAAGTCTTTGAGTACTTCATAGTCCCGGCGGATGATACCGTATGTGGTGAAGATCACATCAGGCTTCCTGGCGCTGTCTTTTTGCAAAGTCTTCAAAAGTTCTCCGCGATCGCGTCCGAGGAAAAGCGCTTTCTTGAGTTTTGGTGTAAAGCGCTCCGCTTCACTGAGCCAGTTGTACACGACCGAGGTGGGCGCCACCACCAGTGACGGCATCTTCTTGCCGTTCTTGTGGTGATCGAGAAGCAAAGCCAGGGCCTGAACTGTTTTTCCAAGACCCATGTCGTCGGCGAGAATTCCTGCCAGTCCATATTCGCGCAAGAAGGAGAGCCAGTTGCAGCCTTCCTTCTGGTATATACGCAGCTCGCCGTTAAACGATTCAGGCAACTCGAGTCCTTCCAGAGATCTGAAGTTGTGAATCTTCTGGAGGAAATTCTGGAATCCTTCATCGGCATTAATTTCAATTTCGTGCGTTTCAAGCGCATGCGCAATCGGCAATGCCTGATAGAGAGGGCGTGACGTATCCTTGCTCTGACCGATTGTTTTAAGCAAACTCAAAAGAGTCGTCATCGGCAGCCTGACACATTCTCCAGTCGACAGCTTCAAATAATTGCGATTGCGGAAAAGTGCTTCGATAACCAGCGGAAATGGAATAACCTCGCCGTTGGAAGAACAGTCGAGGTCGAAGTCGAATTTGAACGAGTCTTTCTTGAGCGAAAGGCAGGCCTTGAGTTTGAGAGGCTCTTTGCGAACTTTGTAATTCTTGAGCGCATCGACGCCAGCCACTTCCCAATCGGCGCACTGCTCTGAAGACAGGTAATAGAGCGCATCTAAGGCAGCTTCATCAGCAAAGAAAAATCGATCGGCGATAGTGCGAGTCGGCTGCAGGTTGCTCAAGAATCTACGCACCTGATGCTCCAACTCCCACTGGCGTTTTACCCAAACGCTCTGACCGGTTTCAGACATGGTACGGGTATAAAGCTCGGATTCGACAGCACTGGTCTCGTCTCTGGAAGGAAGGACCAGGTCGCCGTATGCAAATGAGAGTGAAACTTCCAGAGAAACATCATTTGGTCCGCTGCCGATCGCGGTGGTCGGCACACCTTTGCGTTCGCCCAATCTAATCACTACGCGCGGCGCGTCTGTGACGGCAACAGGAAATGGCGCATTGGTTTCGTCGAGACGAACTTCCATGCGCTTCATCAATATAGGCAGATCGACAGCCAAAAACTTCGGCACGATTTCCAGCTTTACGGTCATCTGCCCGTGCGCATCGAAGAATTGGAAAAGCCTGTGAATTGCACTTAAATCGATGCTGTAGAAAGTATTTTTGGACATCACCCAGCTGTTTTGACCGAGGAAAAACACCGGATGATCAAGGGGGTTATTTTCTTCATCGACTGCTTCCAGCTTCAGCAGCAATTCACCGCTTTCCGTTTCCGACATGACAGCCAGAGGCTTGATTGTTTTGGTCGAGAATGTAACCTCGCTGCCGTCGGCAGTATTGACCAGCTTGCTGCAGAGACTCAAGTGACCGATGACGGTACCTTCGTCGCCACGCGGTATGCGGTGCCCGCCGGCAATGCCTTTAGTGGTCTGCGGCAACTGCGTGAGGTATTTGGTAAGCCTGTGAATTTTCGACTCGGGCGCGAGAACATTAAGAAATTCCGGCGGCACTTTGAGAATGTTGACCTTGCCCTGGCGCTCGTCAGGTACGGTGCCGACGATCAAGGCCAGCGGTTTTTCCAGAACCAGGACACCTAATTGATGGCGAGACTCTTCCGGCTCCGGCTCGATGCCTCTGGCGTCGTCGAGCATCTCTTTAGCCTTTGGCGCCCGGTCTTGCTGGTTGTCCCTGCCCCTGTCATTTTCAGCCAGATCGAAACGAATACCGGGGTTGCCGCGCGCTATATGAGTGAGAATGACAGCAACAGAATGTTTGCAAACTTCTTCGAAATAGGGGCATGAGCATTCCGCCTTGAATGCTTCCTCAGACTCTATGGACACATTGACCTTATATGGCTGCGGCTCAGAGCCGATTACCAGCGCCTCAATTTTTGCACCGCCCTCGCTCTCTTCGTACTTGAGCACTTTTTTGCGGCGGTAATACTGCACTCCACGGCGATAGACAGGCTCGCTGCTTGATTCCTGCAGGGAATTCAGCGACAGCGTCAGTTTCTTACCGGAGGCTGGTTTCATTATTTCTCTTTCTCCCGGGATTGTCCCGGCCGTTTTCCTGGATTTTTTCGGGACTCTGAAATGAGTCGGCCAGAAAAAGCTCGCATTGCGCGGGCTACATGCTAAATCACCTACCCATCCCACTTATAAACATCAC
>JADZFV010000036.1 GCA_020854255.1 Candidatus Melainabacteria bacterium
CCCGTGGCAAACAATTTGTTGACTCTCGAATCATTCGCCACCACATAATTGACACCACGAATATCCGCTCCGGCAGGAGAACCGTGAGTGGAAAGATAGATGACGACCAGGTCTCCAGGTGCCGCGCCATGCGGGAGAAAAGAGTCGCCGAGCACATCCATGATATTGACTTTGCTGGCATCTTCATTGACCAGGAGCTTCACATGGTCTTTTTCGAAGCGCCCCTGATTCGGGTCGGTCAGATATTCATAAAAATCTTGCGCATCTTTGGCTGAATACTTGAGCTGCGGAATGCTGCCGTCTGAAAATCGGCTGACACCTATGACCACAGCCCATTTGTCACCCTTGAAATTAGCAATACATTGCTGAACCTTTTGAACTTTTGCCGAGTTATCGGCTTGATTTTGAGCCGCAGCAGGAATGGAAAGCGTGCTTTTGGCGCCGGTTGCCTTCCCCTGTGGCTTAGCCTGCGGTTTGACGGCGGCGGCCGCTAAAACCGACGGCACGCCGGCCTGTAAAGTCAGACACAGTGCCAGCGCCAGAGGTAGATACTTATTCTCAGCAGCCACAACCTTCCCTCCCACAAATTCATTACCCAGAAAAGCGCGCCAGCAAGCAGCATGCGGTTTTTTTCTTCTAAAACCCTTATAAAGTGAAGGAAAATCACCTCAAACACGCGCAAGATCTTCTTACAGCTCCGGACAGCGAATTAGGAGGCAGACCCTGTTTTCTTTGGGCTGGATTGGTCTAATATTAGAGGCGCCTGAATGAGGGATTGGATGTGGGCACAGAAAGCAGGACACCTGCTAAAGGTTTGAAGTTCGGCGATCTTTTAGTGCATTTGAAGATGCTAAGTGAGACCGATCTCGCCGACGCGCTCAAGGTTGCTCCTCAGTTTGGTTTGCCGATTGGCAGAACGCTGGTTTTGTCGGGCCTTATTACTGATGAAGAACTGCAACTGGTAGTCGAACTCCAGCCCTTAATTGCAAGTGAATCAATCAACATCGAGCAGGCTCGCGCCGCGGTGAAGGCTTTGCGCACCGATAAACTCACCCCTACCAAGGCACTTTCACAAATAGGAGTGACCAGCTCTACCGAGAAAGCCACTATTGGTGCACTGCTGCTCGAAGCAGGTGTGATTAACCAGGCACAGCTGGAGCAAGCTAAGACAGTCAGCTACTCCACCGGCATGAGATTTGGCCGAGTGCTGCTGCTCAATGGTTTTATCAACCACCAGATCCTTACCAGAGCTCTGGAAATTCAACACATGGTAAGAGAGCGAAGAATTTCACTCGAGCAAGGCGTGATGATGCTCAATACCGCACTGTCGAAACAAGCAGGAATGCCTTTAAAACTGGAAGCGCATTCGATGGCGCCGGCACCTGCCAACAAACAAGTGCGCTTCGGCGAGTTCATCATTCTTTGCGGACTGGCTACGGAAAGCGAAATTCTCAATGCGCTGGAAATTAGCATGGAAAAAGGACAAACACTGGGCGAAGCCATAGTCGGACTGGGCCTTATCTCCAGCCGCATCTACGACCAGGCGCAGGATTTGTACGGCGACGTTACAGCCGGCGTGCGCACTCTGAAAGACGCTACAGAAGAGATTCACAAACTCGTATTCGGAGTGGCAGCAGCAGCGAGTGAGCAACACATTCCCCTTTTGGGCGAACTATTGAAGATGACGGGATTCGTCACCGACAGCGACATTACAGAGGCAGTCGAGCTCAGCAACAAGTATCCGTCTTTGATCGGCAAGATGCTTGTGATTTCAGGAGCTATTGATGAAGCTACTTTGATTTCCTCTCTGCGCTGTCAGTATCTTTTAAAGCACGGTCTGATTTCAGTCGAGGATGCGGTACGGACTCTGCAATTTGCCAGAGAACAACAAATAAGTCTCGATGACGCGCTGGAAGAACTGGGTCTGAGAAAACAAGCACATAGCAACATAATGGAATAGCCAGTCTCAGCCAGTCCATTTTTCTCGCAGAAGGTGGAGACGAATTTCATCAAAATGGGTGGGATCAATCCGGTGAAGATGACGTTCGGCTGCAGATGGCTTTCCCGACGGATTGCCGGTCACGACCGGTTGTCAAACCCCGGCATTGGGGCGGGGTGCTTTAAAGGATGACTCCGGCCGGGCAGGCGGCAACTTCGCTAATTAGCGGCAGGCAACCGTGATATCGGTAATTGCTCCGTCTTCCATATGCACTGTCCGATCGCAGATATCGAGAATGCGGTTATCGTGAGTGACAATTACGATCGAGCTTCCTTTCCTTCGAGCGAGGTCATGCATCATGGTTACGACCTCCCGACCGTTCTGCCTGTCCAGAGCGGCGGTCGGCTCGTCTGCAAGAACGAGTTTCGGCGATGGTGCCAGGGCTCTGGCAATAGCGACGCGTTGCCTCTGACCTCCCGATAGCTGATCCGGATATTTGTGCATATGTTCGCCGAGATCCACTTCGGCCAGAAACTCTCTTGCTCTTCGCCGGGCTTCCAATTCGGAATAACCGTGCAATTCAAGAGACATACACACATTCTGCTGGGCGGTTAGAAATCTCAGCAAATTGTGCTGTTGAAATATGTAGCCGACTTTCTTTCGCACCTCGACCAAGGTTGGTTCCCCCACCTCTGTCAACTGAGTTCCCAGCACGCACACCCGCCCATGAGTGGCTGCGCGCAGGGCTCCGATCAATGTGAGAAACGTTGTTTTTCCTGAGCCCGAAGGTCCGGTCAAAATGACTATTTCGTTGGCTTTCAGTTGAAAGGTGACATCCTTGAGGACTTTTCGCTTCAGAGCTCCTCTTCCGAAGTAGTGCGAAAGCCCCGTCACGTCAACGACATTCAATTGTGTTTGATCGTTTGCCGGCATTTTTCCTTACCCCCTTAGAAAACTTCGGCAGGATCGGCATGGCGAAGTTTTTGCAGCGCGATTGACGCTGAGATCAGGCACATACTTGCGGAGAGCAAATAGACCAAAACTCCTCTTTCGCCAGTCATGAAAATCGGCAACGATGTAGAGTCCTCCGCCAGTCGATATAGCAGATACGCAATTACGTAAGCCGGGATGAATCCGGTAAGAGAAAGAATGGCCGACTCCTTGAACACAACCTGAAGCAGATAATTGTTCGGATAGCCGATGGCCTTTAAGGTGGCATA
The DNA here is from genome assembly GCA_020854255.1 of Candidatus Melainabacteria bacterium. Lineage (GTDB taxonomy): Bacteria > Cyanobacteriota > Vampirovibrionia > Obscuribacterales > Obscuribacteraceae > QKMZ01. Next base: position 3,160 of record JADZFV010000036.1, read on the forward strand.
CTCTTGCAGATGATCCGCGACATCGGAGTGCAAAATCTGATAGACGATAACCACTCCGACTATAAATCCGACCACTACTCCCAGTCCGAAGATAAAACCAATTCCTGTGCCTTCAGCCCAATATCGTTTTTCTACCTCGGCAAAGTCTGCCTTCGTGTATACAGCGACCTCCTTGCCATACATGCTAGTGAGCACTTGCTTGACCGAGCTTATGTCTTGGGCGGTTTTGACTTTGATCAAGCCCAGTTCGACATCGCCTGAGTTCTTTTGGGAAAAGATGAATGGAAACGTGGTATCGCTGGTGATCACGGTTCCGTCAGCGGCAAAGGAGGCGCCAATCTTAAACAAACCGGCAACCCGGACGATCTTCTTGTTCAATTCCACCTCAACCTTGCCGGAGTTGAACAATTCGGCTATCGGTCCGTACTCCACTCTTGATGCCTGATCAAACAGGACGCGGCGGAAAAGTTTCAATTCGGGCAAATATCTGTTCACCTCGGGCAATGTGAAGCTGGCTTTATTCGGGTCCACTCCGAAGACAAGAATAGAGCGCAGTTGGTGAGTTATGGGATTGCGCCATTGCAGAGTGCCCAGACGCAGCGGACTTACCGACGCAACTTCAGGCAGCCCGTTTGCTTGAAACAGCCTGGCGCGCGGGAAGCTTTGCGGGGAAAAGAACGTTTGCAATTTGGGATGAGCAAGAACAAGATCGGCGTCCAAAAGTTGGTGCGGCTTGCTTGCACCCATGAAAAGCGCTTCGAGAAATCCAAGTTGCATGAAGATCAAAATACAGGCGAAGCTTATTCCGGCGCTTGCGATGAAAAACCGCATCTTCTGTCTGGTCAAAAGCAACCAGGCCAGTTTGTCTTGCACTTTCATGATTTCCGTCCACGTGCTTGGCTGGCTGTATCCTGAAGAAACAAGACTTCCACCTGCATGTTGCTCAACTTTTCAACCGCTGTTTTAAACGAATCGTCGATCAGCACTTTTACTTCCACGACCCGAGCATCACTGGCGGTGCTCGGATCTTGTGCAAAAACGCTTTGCCTGAGAACTTCCCAGCCAATCGAGCACACCTTACCGGTGACTGATCCACCAATGCCGTCGCCGCGAATAATTGCCTTTTGTCCGACTCTTAGATTGGCGACGTCGCCTTGATATACTTCGGCGACGGCTATCATCCGCCCGGTGGAACCAAGCTCTACGATGCCTCTTTCATTAACCGTTTCACCGGGTCTGACGTTAAGCTTCAAAATTCTTCCATCGCGAGGGGCGGTTACTTGCGACAACTCGAGATCTGTGATCAATTTGTCTCTCCGTGCCTCCGCCTGGTCCAGCTCTACCTTAGCGATGTCGACATCAACCAACCGCACTTCCTTGATTCGCCTGACATTCGCTTTTGCTTCATTGATACGAGCGCGAATGCTCTCAGTCAGCCGCTGGCGCTCCGCCAGTGCCTCCGCAAGGTTCGCCTTCGCGCTCAAGCGTGCGGTCAGTTTGCTGTCGAGCTGCGACAGACTTATAGCTCCTTCTTGCTGTAATGTGACAAACCGCGCAGCTTCGACTGCCTGGAACTCGAGTTCCGCTTTCGCCTTTGCAATTATTGCCTCCTGCGCAGACAGCCTGGCGGATTGCTCCGCTCTAAGAGCCTCGACAGCTGAAAGCGCTGCTCCGATTTCGCCCTCCTTCGCGCCGGCTTTGACACGATTTAGTTTTGCCCTGGCCAGATGCACCTCTTGCGCAGCGATCGCAAGTTCTTTCAAAAGTCTCAGTTGTGCATCCATTCGGCAAATGACCTGACCGGCTTTTACCAAGTCGCCCTCTTTGACAAGAACGCTTTGAACTCTTTCATCCTTCAGGAATGCAGGCAACGACACTCTGGCAATCTGCCCTGAAGGCTCAAGTCTTCCCAGTGCACCTATGTCTCTGCCCCGGGATGGGGTTTTGTCACCGGGAACCGAAGTCGGTGGCATGAGATTTTTAGCGCTAAGAACCGCCCTCCACTGCAAGCACACGAGAAGAGCGGGCACCGCCAGCATCAATGTAAATGCCGCCCACAGGATCGGCGTCCGCACTGACCGCTTGCGGAAGGTTGGCTGTTCGGCTGGTTTTTGCATTGTTTGCGGCATGGGAAGCTCATTTGTACTTTGAGTAGTCGGCGATCGCTTTAGCCACCAGTTGACTGTGTTTTTTAACCGATATCTTTTGCTGCATGATGTAAGGATCGCTTACCAAGCCAGTCAGATAGCTACAAACGAAGTCGGCGCTGCTTTTGTCCGATATGCCAAGGTATTGAGATAAGAACCGCATATATCGCTCGTAAGACTGCCTGACGACCTCCTTTTTGAACAAAGTATCGAATCCATGCTGCCTGCCAAAATCGAGCCAGACGCAAACCTGCTTGAAGACATATTCGCGGTTCTCCATCAAGAGCTTCAGAAGCATGTGAACACGCTGTTGGAGGTTCTCGGAATCGGGCAGGCGGGCAGCCAGCATCAGATCGCTGTCAGCCTGAAACGCCACCAGCTGCTCGAATAATGCCTCTTTGCTGGAGAAGTAGTGGTATAAGGTGCCGGTGGATACTCCTACATGCTCAGCCAGAGCGCGCATGGTCACCTGCCCGTAGCCCTTGGCCGCAAAGCACTCGAAGCTTTTGCAAAGCAGCTCTTTTCGGTATTCGTCATGGTCGATGATTTTTGGCATTACAGGCGCTCTCGATGGAGCCGTCGAGCAAATCAAGATGGCATGATGGCAGTTTTTATATCGAACGTTTGTTATATTATCCGCCCGCCGGCTGATTGTGTCAATGATCGACATAGCGCTCCACAACTATTGCGCTCTCACCTTCGGCGCCAGAGGCGGCAATTGCGTTTGTCCTGTCTTTGTTGCCAAATCAGCCCAGAAAGTAGTTGCATTTGCAAGCTGGAACGAATAGCGCAGGCTGGAACCATTGAGATCTAGCGGCAATCCAGTTCGCTCAGCAGCCGACACGGCTTTGGAAATGATTGTTTGATATTGAGCTTGCCAGGGTTTGCCCCGGTCGGCGATCGAGTTGATAAACCCGTTGTCCATGAGCGTTACGACCATGTCGGACAATGAATGACGATAGGTGCTGTTCGGGTTTCTGGGCGTGATATCGACCAGGTTGAAATTGCCTCCGGGCTTGTCGACAAGCACGTTGTTGGCTTTAGACGGATCGAATTGCAAGCCCTTCTTATCGAGATTCAAAAGCCTCTGGGCGAACTGATCGTAAGCCGACTGCGGCATGTCAGCCGTACGCTCGATGCTGTCCCCGTAGATCTTTCGCGCGGCCGTTTCGCCCATGGCGCGCGCGTCTCGTCCGAGCGGACCACCTGCAGGGACGCCTTCCTGCACTTTCAAAATGGTGGAATTTCCGACTTTTGCGACCGCTTGCCCCACGTTTCCTTCCGGGAAAATATCCGGCACAGACTCCAGCTTGCCTGCGTTCTGGACGCCCTTTCCAGGCGGTCCGGGCACTCGCAAAACAAAATCCTTCACTCCAGGGATTTCGTAAACTGTTGCGTTTCCACCTCTGCCAAGATATGTCTCGCTCTTAGCCGCCGCTGCAATTGCTTCTTCTGCCAGCCCTGCCTTTGCCAGTTGCGCTTGCAAGGCTTCAAAAGTGAAACGCGCTGGAGCCGCAACCCTCGCCACTTCACCAGTTTTGGAAACTTCGCTTACCTGCACTTCACTAACTTTGCCAGCTTCAGTAACCTTAGCGAGTTCCCCTGTTTTAGCCGGCTCTAGTCCCTTCGCCAGCTCAACACCCTTGGGCGGTTCAACGAATTTTGCCGCCTGAAAATTCGGCGCAAAACGCGACACAGCCATACCACCCGCCTTCATTCCGGCATAGCCGACTCCCATGTCGACGACGAAAGACCCCAGGCTGTCGCGTGTCAATGCAATGTTCTTGTCCATGTTTTCGCCCGACCGCCATGTGTCGGCAACGGCGTGTCCAAACTTGCTCCAGCGATTACCGGTTATCTCGTCATAGCCAAGCTTCACTGCCATCGCCAGACCGATGCCGCCCGCGATCAATCGTCCCGGCGCGCCGGCTTTACTGATGGCGCCTAGCGCAGAGCCTGTTCCAAACGCCATTCCCAACTCAGGCAGCTTGTCCAGTGGATGCTTAATTGTGTCGACCACTGCTTCACCGACGCCCAGACCAATCATCTTCGTCTCACGCCCCAAACTGTAGGCAGTCTCGAATAGCAGACTTCCGGAGTTGTCGGCGTCAGCCTTTGAAGGCGCAAGCTCTGACGCACCTGAGTGCGATTCGATTGGTGGCATAAGTGCATGGGCGACGGTAGCTGGGCATTTAAGAGTTTAATGAACCATTGACTTCAAGTCAGTGGGAAAACTACGTAGTGCAAAAACTGATTCGGTAAATCTTCAATCTCGAGTTGAATTCGATTCACTGAAATCGAAGCAATCGGCTCCCCCAAATTTAAGTTTGAAGATACGGACACGCCGATCAGTCAGAGAGTAGGAATTTGCGCTTGCACTGAAACACGGTCGCAGCAACAATCTATATAGAGCGGTGCGTATATGGTGGCATGAAGATTTCCAATCCCGGACATTTCTCGGATTCTTGTGAACCATTTCGCCATCTCTTAGACGGAGCCTCACTGAAGTTTTTCGCTGAAAAATCACGCCGGGCGACGCATGGCGTCGGACCTTGAGAGCAAAGCAGGCGTATGCAATTCACAACGGCGGGGTAATTAAGCAGTGGAGGCGGCGCGCTGGCTGATCTCATGGACAGCCCGGGCAAGCTCGTTTACTTCCACCTCAGTGTTGTAATAACCAAAACTCAACCTGACAAGACCTTCTCTGGTCGTACCCAGAGTCTCATGCGCAAGCGCCGCGCAGTGCAGTCCTCCGCGTGCGGCAATTCCGAATTCTCTATCAAGCACATCGACAACTCGGTCGGCTGTCATGCCCGGCACGGAGAAGGAAACATTGGCCACGCGCGGGATAATGGAGCCACTGTTATTGGTGACACCGGGCGAGTAGACGCGAACATTGTTTGAAGCATTGAGGAAAGAAATGAACGCATCACTCAGGCGCAGCTCATGTTGAAGGATCACATCCGCGCCGACACTTTCGATGAAATCGACACCGGCACCCAGAGCGGCAATAGCTGGCCCCGCCAGAGTACCGGGTTCTAATCTGTCCGGATAGACAAATGGCATCAACAGTTCTTCAGACGCTGAGCCTGTGCCTCCGGCAATAAGCGGCTCCAGATCGTATTCTTTAGATATATGGAGCAATCCGAGACCAGGCTGGCCAAACAATCCCTTGTGAGTAGAAGCGCACCAGAAGGAAATTCCCGGATGAATCAAATGTTGTTTTTCCAGCCCGGCCGTTTGAGCAGCGTCAATCAAAAGCGGCGTGCGAGCTACATGGCAGCTGGCAGCTACAGATCCTATGTCGATCGCTTCGCCGGTGACATTGCTGGCATGAACCGTGGCAACCAGGCTGGGGCGGGCTTCATCCAGCAGCCGGCGCAGTTCAGGAACTGAAAAAATCTTGCCGGGCTCGTAAGGCAATTGAATAATTTTCAAGCCGAGTTCTGCTTCCAGAGCTCTGAGAGGGCGCATCAATGCATTGTGCTCAAGCGCAGAAACCAGAACGGTGGCGCCCTTCGACAAGACTGCCTGTTGGCCAGATGCCGGACTTGGCTTGGCCAGCCCTCGCAAAACCATATTGAGCGAGTAGGTGCATCCGGGAGTAAATATCAATCTCTCGGAATCACGAACTTTTAAAAAGCGAGCCACTTTCTCGCGAGTACTAAAAACTTCACGCGCCGAATTCATCGCCAATTTGTGCGCGCCGCGCCCCGGGTTGGCGGCCTGACGAAAATAATGGTCAGCGGCAGCATATACGCCCTCCGGCTTGGGGTAGCTGGTGGCGGCGTTATCCATGTAGATAAGCTCGGGTTTTGCGCCTTCGAGGTTCATCTTTCGACAAAGCAAGGTGAAGAAGTGCCATGCTAGCATTTCTAGATTGACCCAAGGCATTGGGTTTGAAGAATCCGATCATGAATCCCATCAAAGGGATTGGCAAGAGAGTCGAAAAATGCGACGCCGTAGATCTCATAGCCCCAAAATCGCAAAAACATCGGTTCGAAAGTTCGGAGCGCTTACGATAGCCATGTTGGCTTGCCTGGCAACGGGCTGCGCTTCTGGCGGCGCAGGCGAGAGCGGGGCGGAGGGAAACGGCTGGTTTAGCGCCTTTGCCGCCATGACAGGGGCACCATCGCTAGATCAAATTGTCGAAAAACTTAGCAGCGAGCCGCCTCAAGCTACTCGTGAAAAACTCAAAGAGCTGCTCGATCATCCGGGAATCAGCCAGGCAACAAAGCAAGAAGCAAGCTATGTGCTTGGCAAATTATTGAAGAAAGACTGGAGCCCGGTCGGCATCAGCGGGCAGACAGATGAAACGTATACGACCATGGTTGGTTTGTTCAAAAACGCCGCTAAGTTTGCGCCTCTAAGCTCGCGGTCCAGCAAACATCTACTGGACATCGCCACCAAAGCAGCCGATGATGCGCAAGTTCGCGAGTGCCTCAGAGTTCTGAAAGCGGCAGCAAAGACACCGGAAGACAAGGCCTACGCCGACTACACGCTTGCCCAGACGCAGCTGAAAGCCGGTGAATATGACGCCGCCCAGCAGCTTTTTCAATTAGTGAAAACAGAAGCGCCGACAAGCAAGTACTCTTACGGAGCTTCATACTACATTGCCGACCAAATTTTGAAGGTCACTCCTCAACCGACCCAGGAAGCGGCAGATCAAGCGATCCTGCTCTTTAAGGACTATTTGAAAAACGCTCCTGATGGTCGTTTTGCACCGGAGATTGCCGGACGCCTGGAATCTCTGGCGCAAGCTGGAACCATTCAACTGACGCCTGCAGACTACGATGTTTTAGCTAAAGCCTATTACAATTTCGGCAATTGGTCCAACGCACTGAAAGCCTGGGACAGAGCCGATTCAGGCAAGAACCTCTTTCTCCGGTCAATTGCACTTATGCACGTAAATCGCCATGACGATGCTCGTGCAACTCTGATCACCGCCATCAAAAACGATCCGACCAGCCGATCGTATTCTGCTGCTGGAGCGCTTTTAAGCAACCCACTGACAAAGGCGCAGGCGTTCGACTTGTGGAAGGCGTGCCTGGCCGCTGCGCCGGTTCATGCCGATGCGGCACTGTGGAATGTTGCCCTTCGATCGGATGGAGATGCTGGCATTCCTTACTATCGAGAGATCATTAAAAAGTTTCCCACCTCTGAATTTGCGGCGGAATCCTCATGGTGGCTCTTTTGGCACGAAGCAAAATCGGGAGACAAAAAACGATATCCAGCGGCGATTCAACTTGGAACACAGGCGTCACGCCAGTATCCCGAGACCAGACAGGCGGCCAGATTGCTCTTCTGGATTGGAAAACTGCAGGAGCGCCTCGGGCAAAAAGGCATGGCTATCAATGCATATACAGCCGCCTTTGAGCGTTTTCCGAGCAACTATTATGGATATCGCGCCCGCCATCGTTTGGCTGCCTTGAAGGCGGGAGGAAACGATGCTGGCTGGTCTACAAAAACGGCACGCCCGCATCCTCAACCGCACTGGAGCTGGCCAGAGCCTGAAATTCCCGCAGCCAAAGCCGGACTTGAAACTCCTTTCGACCCTACATTCATGGTCTTGTTTCGTTTGAATCAATGGGATGAATGCCTGGAATTGCTGCCATCTACTGCGCCCAGGTCGCTGAAATCCGCTCTTTACGCAAAGCAGGGACTGAACCTCGAGGCAATCGGAGCGGCCAGCAAAGGAGCAGACGGCAAGCCGGTGAAGAACGATATCTGGCTTGAGTCATATCCCCTGGAGTTCGGGCAGCATGTTGCGGAAAACGCATCAGCACGGGGCGTGGACCCGCTTCTCGTGCATGCTTTGATCAGAGAAGAATCCCGCTACAATCCAAAAGCGGTGAGCAGATCTCATGCCCTGGGCTTGATGCAGTTGTTGGTTGGCACCGCATATGGTTCTGCCAAAAAGGTCGGCATAACCCTCTCGGGAGAAAGCGACATCACCCGCCCGGAGGTCAACGTCAAACTAGGCACTTACTATCTTTCCTATGCTATCCAGCGCTTCGGCGGCAACGCCATGCTGGGCGTGGCCAGCTACAACGGCGGGCCGGGAGCAGTGGGAAGCTGGATGCGACGCCATAGTGCTTCCGGTGGAGATTTCGACCTCTTTGTCGAGAACATCCCCTTCCGCGAAACACGAGACTACGTGCGCAAAGTCTTCGGCAGCTATTGGACTTACCAGGCGCTCTACGGGAAGTAGATCCGGCTCTTTAGATTCGACGCCATGATCGACCGATTTTGAGTCGCCTGCCGCGAAGTTTCAGGCCATCTCTTGCCCACTGCAAACACTTATGCACTGCATCGCCCGCGTTTTAAGCGTTTCTCGCCAATAAAAAAGCGGCACAAGTGCTCAGACTTATTGAGACATTCGAACCGCTTCCAACTACAAAACTAGTCTACTCAGCAAGTGCCGGCTTTTCGTGCGAGGCGTCTTTCTTTTCGCCCAAGCCAAGCATCTTCAACCAGGCATTGGCCCGAGGAGCTGACTTCTCGTCGGATTCCTGAGCTTTCTGGACCGAAACTTTATAGCCGCAAGTGGGGCAAATGTGCTTGTTTGCCTGAATTTTAAATTGACAACGAGAACACAAGTAATAAAGCATTTTGCAGACCCCTTTCTCTAATTCGAGTATAACAGAGTAAATTTAGGCGAAACGTCCGATCCGGGTTGGGTCTTTACTCTTTCCCTATTTTTTACTTCCCGCTAACCTGACTCTTAGAAACGTATTTTTAGGGGCGAAAGTTGCGGTTTTACACAAAGACAACAAAACTGTTCCAATGCGCACCATTCTTACTTTCCCCACTTTGCATCAGGTTCTGGCAGCCGAGAAGTCATTAAGATGCAGCGATGCCACCAAAAGTTCCGTGCGTCCCACCCCCACACCTCCCGGTCTGTCCACAGCCATTTGCGGTATGTCGCTTGAACTATTGGAGAAAGAAAACCGGCAGGCCGTGCTGGATTGCCTGACCAAAGCCGGCTTGGCTCCGTCCGGCGTGTACGAGGTGTGAAACCGACCGCGGTACCACATACGGTACCGTCTCAAATTCAAAAAATCAATCAATCGAAAGAGCCAGTCGCCTGGCTCTTTCATTCTTTGCTTTATAGCAAGAGATCCTCGTGCAAAGGGGGATTCGGGGGTAACGCTGGGTTTGAGCGACCATGAATGCACGATCGCCGCCCGAGCGTGTGCAAACGGTAGCGAACTTGTAGCGAAACTGTGCGCGGACATTAAATCTGCTGGATGTGCAATTTTGCCTTCCACCACATGCTGCAGCGAAGATTAGACGCTAGCGCACAGGAGCTAAGTCGCAGTTCGGCAAATTTAACTCCAAAAACGGCGGCAAAAACGGCTTGAAAAAATGCCGTGTAAAAGACGCCGCTTGATCTCGGGCACGGGTGGCAGCGCAGAGTACCGAAATGCTTGTCCAGACAAGCTTGTAATGACATGTGAAGAGAGCGACTTTACATGACTTTATAGGCTTTTGGCTTCCAACTCTAGTACCACAGAATTACTCTCTATCTCCCCTCTATCTAAGAAATACAAATCAGACCGAAAACTCAGCTACCTCCTACATCTCTGAGAGAAAAAACAGCAACCACTGTTGTTGGATGTCGTTCGAGAGCTGTTTCATTTGGTCGATTGCATAGCGCAAGCTCGTAAAAGCAAGTGTTGTGCGAAGGAACGCATTATGTGCGCTCCCAGCCTGGAACGCACGCAGTGCGCTCCCA
>JADZFV010000037.1 GCA_020854255.1 Candidatus Melainabacteria bacterium
GCAACAATAAGATCTTCGCAATCAATGGCTTTTGTATATTGTATATCGAGCGTAGCGTGCCTGAAAGAAGCTGACATTCGTGCCAAGTGGAGCACCAATGGCTTTACTGGTCAACTTCCGCATCAAGTTGCGGATTCGCTGTCTCCTGTGACAGCAGGTTGACAACCATTGTGTTTTGCTTTAAAATTACTAGTAAATCTATAGCATATGCAGGGAATCTGCCATGTCAGAAAAGCGGTCAGTTGTTATTCAGCTAAATGAAACGGAATGGGACGCATTAGAAGATCTTGCCAAGAGAAAAGATTTGAGTAAAGTAGCCGTAATGCGTCAAGCGCTCAGACTGTATCAGCTGGTTGATGTCCGCATATCTGAAGGCGAGAAGCTTGTTTTCGAGAACAAGGACAGCAAGAAAGAACTTTTGGTCTTATGAGAAAGTCGGCTGTAAGGATAGAACATTGCCGTACCCACAAACTTGTTCCTGCAACCCTCATCTCTGGTGTCACGATTAGGGAGGCGCAATTAGCCCAGTACCATTGGTCGCGAACGCTAGAAAAATTTTTGGAGAAGGTGCCCAGGGAAAAGTGGCCCGAGCACGGAGGCTGGGATTGGGAAGCAAAACACAAAAAGTACGGACGATTAGCGGCGTATCGATTTTATGGAATCGAGTGCGGCGAGAAGATGCAAGGGCTGCTGTTATTGAGCACCATACTGCAAACCAGCCGGATGGAGAGACAAAAGGAAAATAGATTACCTATGCTGTTTATCTAGCTAGTGCTCCATGGAACCTGCGTCTGCTAACCGATCAACCGAAATATGCACTGGTAGGTAGCGTCTTGATCGCAGCGGCAATTCAGGTAAGCCGAGATGAGGGTTCTGAAGGAAGATCGTCTTCAAGCTTGTCTAGCGCCTGCGGTCTTTTACCGAGATCGCTTTGCTAGATATGATCCGGCAACTTTATGTTCCAAGGCTCTTGGTAGACACGCCCAGCTTGGCGGGCGGCAGTGCTTGTGATTTGCTGAAGCTTTATGAGAGCTTCGAATTTCTCTTCTACTGGTTTGGCCGCCATAGCACGGCGATGTGAAAGTTTCTCGCGAAAAAGTTCATCCTGTGACTTGAGTGTCGGAACCTCGCTCATGTTGTAATTCTAGACCATCTGTCAAGCAGATTGTGCCGTTTGAGAATATCGTTTAGCTTCGCTTGATCCGGCTCTACCGATTCCAATGCCTGAGCGATTCGTATTTTGTCTTTGGTTCTGTTGGTTTCCGCCATAATTGCCAGCAGGTGCTCATACTGAAAAACTCGTGTCTTAACTCCCCCAAATTCTTTCTCCACTGCATTGTCTAGAGCGTCTCTCACTAAGTCGGTCGGAGGGCAAAGAAACTGTACTGGAATTCCCTCGATTTTGATGTGCTCTCCATCTGCTTGTTGATAGCCTTTTTTCGCGAGATTCGCATAGAGGGGCCCCAAATTGATGAGAAGTCCGGACTGAGGCAGATGGCAAAATATATCTAGATCGTAGGTCGCCGTGGGTTCCACGTAAAAAATCAGGCCAATGGCGCCGCCAATGGCGTATTTACCTATGATACCCTCCGCTTCAAGGGTATTTATTACTGTTAGTGTTCTATCCATTTAGCGTGTTCAGTGCGTTCGGGCTCCACAAGGGCTGATTGCGGAAAAGGTTTTTCCACATCGTATCAGGTCAGGACAGCAAGGCAAAAAGGGGCAAGAATCGATCTGTGTGGTTGTGCTCCGCTTAACTGCTTAAGTTGTCGTCGAGATCGCGCTCTTCCTTCTTTTCCAGTTGCCTTGTTTTCAAAGCGTCTTCCGGATTCGGACGAGGGTTATCTTTCTCTTTCAGTCTCTGCTCAAGTTCAGGGGACTTTTCGCGTTCATTCGAGACCCGATAAACTAACCGCTGGTGAATATCTTCTATCTTGTCCCTAAAGGGCGGGATATGGTTTTCGACCGTGTCCCAGACAATGTCATAGTTGACCTCAAAGTAGTCATGGGTCAATTTGTCTCGCATTCGTGAGGCATTGCGCCATTCTATGTCGGGATTCTGGTCTTTTAGTTCGTTAGAAAGTTCTTTAATTGCTTCGCCGATTATTTGCAAGTTTCTGATTACAGCGTCCTGAATGAGCGGCTTTGCGAAGAATTCATCCTCGCCGTCTTTCGTGTATTCCCGTATCCGGTCTGCGCTATCCAGAATCTTTTCTAACTTTTCTTTGTCGTCCCTCAAAGCGATATCGCCTCTTTCAGTATGCGCTCACGACGTTTGCCATTCAGACCGGCTTCGTCAACGAGGTCAACTTTGACGCCTAAAATCGTCTTCAATTCGTCTTCAAGGTCGCCCAGTGTGCCAAAGTACTTAAAACCTTTTAGAGTCCCGGGAAGCCGTATAAGTACATCAATGTCGCTCTTTTCGTCGTATTCGTCTCGAGCGCAGGAGCCAAAAATGCGCACGGCAGTAGCCCCGTACTTGTGGCATGCGGATTTGATAGCCTCTCGTTTTTCAACAATTAGATCAACTTGATTCATGGGTTAACCCTTCTCACCCCGGTTTCGATTATCTCACTTTGAGGCAAAAGGGAGCAAGAAAACAAGAAAATTTGGGTTGCGGTAGCAAGCTTTTTGGTGTACACGACATCCGCACGTTCAGGCTCTCAAGCCGAGCCGGTTCTTAGGCTGACTGTCGGTGCCGTCAATCGCGAGATTCTCGAAGAACAGACAAAACATCTGATTGGCGTTATCAATCAAGTCAATGCACCGCGTGTGTCTGCAGACTGCAACTGAGAGTGGCGATTCTAAATGAAAGTATGTCAAAACGACCATAGCATCGACAATGGAAAGCAGATTCTTCCTGGTCCCATTGCCAGCAATTGGTCGCCGAGGTAGACAACAAATCCGACCGACTTTGCCGCATAGGACTTCCCAGGACCCTCCTGAAGGAACCAGTCAATCGGTTTGAAGTCGGCTTGTGAGACTGTAGATGATGCCTTCATTTCGAAAAGGGCAAGACGACGCCCTGGACCTTCTGCAATAATGTCGATCTCGGCATTTTTCGAACGCCAATGGGACAGATGCCATTGACTGTTTAGCAAGGGCAATGTTTTGTCGAGTTCCGAATATACATAACTTTCGAGGATTGCGCCCAGGGCTGTTGGATCGGCCCCGATGTCAAAACTATCTGCCGTTTCATTGCGCAGTGCTGTGGCACAGCCAGTATCTAGGAAGTGCAGTTTTGGCCAGTGAACAGCTTTTTTCACATCTGATGAGGCCCATGACGGCGAGCGTTGGACCATGCAGAGCCGTTCTAGCGTATCCAGCCAATCTCCGACCGTTTCTTTCCGCGCACCTACTGCCGTGCAGAGCTTCGACATATTGAGTTCCTGCGCGGTTCTGGCTGCCAATTGGTCGATCAGGCGGCGCAGTAGATCTGGCTTGCGTACAGGTGCCACTATTGGCACGTCTTTCACAATGATACTGTCGATATAGCTGCCATATCGTCCCATGCGCTGCCGATCGTCAAGTGGGCGAATTTCAGGGAAGCCTCCCCTGAGCATCAAATCAATGGCGCCAACCCTCGAATACGGCGATGGCGGCGGCAGGGTTGACATGATCTCAACCGGCTTGAACTCAACGGCATCCAGCAACCTACAAACACCAGCTCCCTTTATCTCGGCGGCGCTCAAGGGGCGTAAAATCAGGGTATGAACACGACCAGCCAAGGAATCGCCCGCCCTGGCTAGACTAAAGACATCTGCTGAGCCCGTCAGCACAAACTGTCCTTTTCTGTTATCCTCGTCTACAATTCGCTTCAGTGCCAGGGTGATTTCAGGAACCCTCTGCACCTCATCGAGCGCGATCGGCAGTCCCGTTGCTTTATGGCGGTTGGCAATGGTGCGAAGTTGGGCATAAGCATCCGTGCTAAACGTATTCCTGATGGTGTCGGAATCCATCGTGATATATTCAGCGACTGGCACCTGTTTTTCGACCAGGGTGCTCTTCCCGGCTTGCCTTGGGCCGACTATGTTGACAATTCGGCTAGTCTGGAGAGCCTCAATGACACTGGAGGCTAGATGACGCTGTATGAGATTTGCATCCGGCATTCGTTCATTCCCAGGCACTTTCAGAGATTTACCCGTAAATAGTCTATTAGATAGCTGAAAAATTAGCTAGTAGATAGTCAAAAAAACGACTGGTGTGATCTTGAAGGGCTAAAATGACAAATTACTGCTCCCTCTTGGGCTGATTCTGGTTGCTTCGTGCTGCCGAATTTGCTTGCTTGCCTGCTCGTGTGCCTGATTTTTCAGTGGTCTGCTTGGTTGCAATTGTTGATATACTTCGCGCGGGCATAGTTTGCGTTTTTCGGACCAGTGAGCCTTTTCAGCCACCAGGAATTTCTAGACATTAAAACCGCAATTTGTAGCTTCGTTACCTCATTGAATTCAGCCGGAGACACAACAAGCACTGGACGATGTCCTCTATGTTCGCGCCCTTCGGTGGGAGCGAGCGTGACGATGGCGCGTGGCTCTGGTTGCCCGGTTCATCCTCACAAGGAGACCCCGGCATTAATGCCGGGGTCTCTTCAGATGTATGCGGCAGGGGTACAAGCCCCTGCCGCTTTCCCTTCAAGCACCCCGCCCTTAAGGGCGGGGTTTGACTCGATTCTCTGCGGCTATCCGTGAAAGCAGACTAAACCAACAGGACTTAGTTTAATTTCGGTTGCATATGCGTCTGGTTAACATTCACGAGGCAAAAACCCACCTCTCTCGCCTCATTGACCAGGCGGCTAAAGGGGATTCGTTTGTCATTGCCAAATCAGGCAAACCGCTTGTGAAGGTAGTTGCCATTGATGCTGTTAGCAGCCAGCTATCTCCATGCGTTCCATCGGGTCCATAGTCTGCGGTCCGAATTGCAATATCGCCGTTCGGTTGCATCTGTGCCCAATCTAACACGCTTGAAGCAGACTTTTGTATTGACGCATTTTCCTATGATGCCCTCTGCTTCAAGCGTATTTATTGCTGCGAGAGTTTTAGCCATTTTGGGCTTTTAGGTTATTCAATGGCTGATTGCAGGAAATGTTTTGTCGATTGCGAACTCATCGTATCAGGGTGAGGGCCAGACCACTGACGGAGTACCAAAGCCGATTGAACGCTGAGCGACAGAAAGTCGCCAATTAACGATGTGCCATTCGGGCTTGAATGGTGTTGAGTCACATATGGTATTGTAGAACCATGAAAGCTCAGCTTCATACCCGTATAAA
>JADZFV010000038.1 GCA_020854255.1 Candidatus Melainabacteria bacterium
CGCTGGATGGAGAGACTTGGCGCACAAGTCAGAGCAGAGTTCGTAGACGAAATGAAAGATGAAGCGTATGAAAAAGGCGCAGAGATTGGCATCGAACACTTTGCCGGCAAAACCAATCCAGCCATGTCGGTTTTTGCGTCTGCCTTGATCGCCAGCCGCAAAGGACTGTCAGGAATTGATCTTCATCCTCAAGCCGGTGGATCGATCGAGATGAATTTTGGCCCCGGAGTCAATCAAGCCGAAATGATGTCGATATTCCGCGATCAGATGCTGACCGATGGGCTTCAAGTAGATTGGAACGGTCAAGCCGATTCGCCCATGACCGTCAAAACACCTGAAGGGTATTCCGTAGATGTGAAACTGAAGGGTGCTGCACAACAAGCAGGTTCAGAACAAGCCGCCCCAGCGCAGACAGACCTAACACAAAGAGACGGTGTAGATGGTTTAGCGAAACTCTCACGAGGTGGTGCCGACGGACCAGCTTTCGAGGCGGATCACAAGGCGGCGCTCCTGGGCAAACTTGAAACCGAACTGGAGTTGGAAGGGGCAAACCTTAGCGCTGAAGAGAGAACAGCCAGGCTGGCCGAGATTGAAGGACTAAAGGCAGACATTCTTTCCAATTTCAAAAATGAGGCGGCAACGCAGCTCTCGAGGGCAACAGGAATTTCTCAGCAAGATGCTGCTGCAATTGTCGATGGGCTCAAGATTCAACTGCAACCATATAGTGCCTCCACCACCAGGGCTGGCAAATTCAAGAATGCCGATGGAAGCCTGACCATGCAAGTCGGTGGTGACATGCCGCAGGCAGTCAGTCCGCATAAGACATTTGTGCATGAGTTTACACATGCTCTAGACGCCGCGAAATATTCGGCGTTGTACGCAGCCAATCCGACTGCTTTCGTTGATGCGCTGGTTGCCGATGTGACGAGCAATTCATTTACAGGCAAGACCGGTATTTGGAACAAGCCCGGGGCAAGAAACGCATCCGACATGCTTTATACAAGACAGCGCGCAGGAGAGAACGGCCTTACCGAAGCTGATGTAAGTTTCGCTCGCGACATGCTGGGCAATTACATGCGTCAAAATGCAGCCGACGGAAAACTGCCGGAAACACCATCGGCTACAGCACTTGCCGATTGGATTAAGGCCAATGGCGGTCAGTTCCCGAATAGCAAAAATGAGGCGGCTCTTCTGAGCGAAATGGTGCGCGAAATTTCCCATGCAAACATGGTGTTTGCAGAAAGCCAGCTTGGTGCCGACGCGATGAAAAACCCCGCCATGCAAAAAATGGTGCAGGCATTTGCGGCATCACAGAGCGCGGATCCAGTTGTAATCAGGCATATGATGCGCGGGGTTTCCGATGCCACCACGGCGATGGCGGACGGCACACACTATGATTTTGGTTCTCGCTATGAAAATCGAGCCAATAGATTGCAGGCACGAGCGACCATCGAGGCATCGCAGAATGCCATGCCTGCTCTTACCTCGGAATTGTTAGCCGCCACAAAAGGCAAGCCTGAGTTCGCAGCATTGAATGCAAAACTCGAGACTCTCATGGGTCGCAAAGACGAATCAGCCAGGCGGGCAGGAGTGCGTCAAAGTGAGTACTTCGCCAGTGAGGAAGGGCAGGCACAACTGGCAAAACTGAAAGCCGATTCTTCTATGGCTGGGATAATTGCCGAGAAAATCAGCGGTAATGTTCGAGCCAGACAGGACGCTTTGTCAACTCAAAGATTCCTCACTGCACTCGATATGTTGCCAGCGAGAAAGGCTCAACTTGATGCCGCAGATGGTGACGGAAGAATGCGCGCGCAAAAAGATTATCTCAATACTATTCAAAGCCTGTATGCCAATGGCAAGGCGTCGGACCTGCCCAACTTGACCCGCTTTCTCAACAGCAGTGGACTGGCATCAGGCGATCAAGTTCTGTCGGCTTTGACCGCAGACTCCGGCGCACTACTGGCCAGTCGCGACAATGCAACAATATCAAAGGTGGTGCAATCTCTGGAAGCCTCGGGGCTCTCACGTACAAGAATTCTCGAAGTGCTTGCCGATGCGAGCACTGGATCACCGGCTTTGAGCATCAGGCTTGCTGAGATTAGCTCAGCATTGCCTCCGGCTGTTGACGTGCAGATTGGTTCTCGAACATTGGCGCAAGGATGGAAATCAACGCTCGATTCGCTGTCCAAAGTCGATGTCATATCCAGATTCAATCGCGCTTCGACTCAGTCCGCCATCACAAGCGACATAGAAGCCACGGTTTCGGACTGGACACCAGCCCGAGAAAAATTCGACAATCTGCGCATGCTGCAGGACAGGGCCGAGCATGCGGCAAAGCAAGAGGCTGCCTGGAAAGCGCTTGGACCCGATGCAAAAGATCAAACGGCGCACTGGGCAAAACTAAAAACCGACTTCGGCAAGTCAGCCGCCGATATCACGGCAGAACTCGCGCCAGAAATTAGTCGGCGTGCTGACGCCTTGCAGACATCACTCAATCGAACGCTGGCAGCAAGCAATCTTCCTGCGGCCAAAATCACAGTGGCAAACATGGGCTCCAGCACGAGCAACGGTGCCAACACAGCTCCTGCTCGCTATAATCCGGCGACCGGCAATATTGAAGTGTCTGCGGATGTTTTGCTTACCGCAAGCCCAAGTGAGATCAGCAACCTCGTGCGCGCTGAATACGAGAAGTCCCTTGCGCACCAAACCGCCAGAGCCGCCGCAGGAAATGAAAGTCTATCTCAGACAGAAAGAGATGCAGCTGCTCGAGTGAATGAAATGTTCGCCGTGCAAACGGCAGCCGATGCCAAAGTAGAGCAGTTGTCTAAACAGCTGGAAACACTGGAAGACAATCGCAGACTACTCTTGAGTGAAGGTGGCATCCAAACTCTGATGGGCCGAATGAGCGCCAAGGACGCAAATATAGATTCAATTCTTGGAGTTGCTCCTCCACCAGAATTGAATGGACTGCTGGCAAAGTATCAACAAGCTCGCAAACCTGATGGCACTGTTGATACAAAAAAATGGACGCTGGAATCAGATCAAGAAGTTTCGCGCCTGCTTTTCCCTTCCGTGTACAAGGCCGGCATGCAAACGCGAAGCGATCTCCAGAACGCCAGAGCCGACAGGCCGCCTTCGGCAGGGGAATCAGCATACGATCGCGCCGGCATCGACAATTCATTTGTAGATGCGATTGCCTCCACTCCTTTCTCACCTGATTTCTCGGCTCAAATGGATCAGCGCATAGGACTGGCAATGGATCACAGCTGGGCCATGCCTGACAGAGCATCATTGTCGGCCATTTATGATTTTGCCGGTGAGAATGGCGTAGTCGAGGTTGGTGCGGGCAAGGGTGTTTGGGCAGGAGCCCTGCGAAAGATGGGGCTGAGTGTGTCGGCCTACGACATTAATGCCAATAATGTCCAGGACAATCCATACCATCGAGGTGAAAGTGTCTCCACCGTAGAGCAAGGTGGCGTAGAGAAAGCAGGCGAGCACCCGAACAAGACATTATTACTGAGCTGGCCCACACCGGGTGAACCAATGGGGGCGGATGCACTTAAGGCATACACCGAAGCCGGTGGTACCAGGCTCGCTTTCATCGGTGAGCGCCCAACGCCTGGAGGTGACAATTTCAATACCGGCGACAAGCAATTCCATGAGGCGCTGAACAAAGATTGGGTGTTGAAAGAAGTTGTGGAGATGCCGCATGTACCGGACGGCATGAGTCTGAGCACAAGCAAGCTTTATCTATACGAGCGTCGCGGCACCACGTCGCCCGAACTGGTAAAAGCTTCGAAACTACCAGAGACACCGAGCACAACAGAGATTCTCGATCGTGCTTCCGCAAATGATCAATTGCCGCCCAAACAGCGAGCAACTTATGAGATGGCGGTTCAAGAAGGAATTCTCAAACCAGAAGAATTAGCTCAGATTTTCTCCAACATTGACAGCGCCAATCGAGAGCTGGTTGTTCATCCTTTGCTTTCCAATGGAAAACTCACTGAGACCGGTGCATCTACGCTAGCTTTACTGAGCAATTCTCAGGTGAATGCTCTTTCCGAATTGAGCAGAGCAAGATTGGACTCGTTTGTCAGTTTGATGAATAACCCTCAAATACCAAAAGAAGACATTGGAGCTTTGCTGTCCAAGCCAAAGGCCAAGCGTGCTGCGTATGAGAATCTCTTGCTTGGCGGCACCACGCCACCATCAACGGAAGTAAGCGCCAAGATTCTGAAAATGAGTGATGTTACCGCTGCTGATCTCGACTTGATGATTGCCCAGCGTCCCGAGCAGCGACAGGCCGTCCTCGACTTTGTTCAAGGTCGCGGCTTAGGTGAAATCTCATTTGCTGCGCATCTGTCGACAAGGAAAGATCTGTCGCCGATGGATGCCATCGCAATTCTCAATGGTACGGTCCGAAATGCCGACATCGCCAGTGATCCAGCCAGAAAAGCTGCTGCTGATCGTGATTTGGCATTGGTGACAGAAACACTTCGAGGGCTTGATACCACTGCTTCCGGCAAGCTGATGGGCGATCTGGCAACCGGGATGATCACACCATCAGAGGTAGCCCGCCTTCAAGAAGCTGCTCAAAAAGGTCTGATTGGCAATTCGGACTTGCCTATGTCGGCAGTGCTTGCGGCACCTGCGAGCAGAAGAAATGCACTGCTTTCGATGCTTGAGAGCGAGCGACTAGCGTTGCCTGAAAGAAGGCTTGGACCGCAAGGTCTGCAACGTGTATTCCAACAGGGAACCAGAATTACCGCTGCCGTAGAGCGAGGAGTAACTTCACACGGAGAAATCCATTCGCTAATGACTGGCAGTCTTTCCGACGCAGTGGCTGCAGAGATCATTCTCAAGCAAGGCAGCTCAGAAACTGGACTCCCTCGCAGGACTGTCGAAGGATTGATTGCTGCTGCCCGTGACGGCAGTATTTCCGTCACGGGTCTCGAGTCGTTGCGCAGCGCGATCAATCAAGGGGTCATGTCAGAAAGTGGACTGAGCGGATTGCTTGCTCAGCCGGCGGATGCAAGAAGGCAGCTGAGCCAGCAATTTGAGAAGCTCTGGTCAATGCGCCGAAGCGTGCATGATACTCATCTCGATCGTCCGATTGCTGAGAGAAGCGCCGCTGTTATCGAATCTGACAACAAGAAATTCATCGAGCAATTTGCCGCCGAGCTGGCCAATCATCCCGGTGATTCTGCAACTGCGAAGATGGCAGCGGACAGGCTCTCCGGATACCATCCGCCTTCACTGTCAGAATTGGAGCCTGCCCTTGTTCCACGGGCGGAACCTATGGCGTTGAACAAACCAATTGGAAACGCACCGCCAGAAGTGCAAGCGTTCGCCGCTGCAATGGCGAAGGGCGACCTGCGTGAAGCTATCAGAATCGGCATGGTCAATAAACCAGGTTTGTCAGACAATTTCACCAACGTCAAAATCGATTATGCAGATCTCAGCAATCCCGAGCAAATAGAAGCTGTGATTGAGAAGATGGACAAGATTGGATTCGCCAGCGGATATGAGGGTCGCGGTGAAAGCGGTTCTGTTGCCGACCTGGCACGTCCTGTCGTCACTTTGCCGAACGGTAAGGTCGTGGACCTTTCCGGACCGGACATTAAGCTGATGGATGGTGTCCCAACCGCGCAAGACCAGAAATTTATCGAAATGCTGGAAAGCGATCCCGCCGTTCGTGTCCTGCGAGGGCGCGTTGCACTTACCGCATACGAAGAGCGAATCATTCACAGTGATCAGGGCAGGGGTGGTGCGAAATCATTACTTGTAAGAGAAGAGTTTACTCAGTCAAAAGAGTACGCAGAAATGGAGAAATACTACCGTGACCGCGATCCCGCCAGAATGCAGGAGGCAATGCGCGAAATTGACGTCGCAGCGCGTCTGGTCGAGTCAGGAATGTCTCTTAAGGACGTGCGTGAACTGATGGGCTCACGCCACCTTGGTGGAGAACGGGAATTCTTCTATAACTGGTTTGCCGCCGCGCATCCCGATAGAGTTGTGCCAGCTGTTGAGGCGCAGACTACAGCAAGGCCCAGTTGGGGAATTGGACAGGAGATTGTGCTGGACGGAAGTGATGGCAAACCTGTTGATCCTGTTCTCGAACAATGGGTCAAGAATGCCAAGGAGCGCCTGCAGCTGGATCAGGAGGAAGCGCTGGCCCTGGAACAAGCTCTGGAAAGTGGAGAGGCTAAGTTTGTGACACTTGACCGCAAGGCGCTGGAAGCACTCGAGGTAGAACAAGACATTTACTCTTTTGAAGGTGGAAGGGAAGTCAATTCAAGGCCATATGAATCAGCTGGTAGACGCAAGATCCCACTTCAACACGCTGATAAATACGATCCCGCAACGCACGTTGAAGCGGCGTTGATTGTAAAGGGAAAAGTAGATGGTCGCGATCGCTACTTTGTCGTGAACGGCTGCAGGCGCATTCATGTGTTCGGCTCGGAAGCGACTAATCCCGGCAACAAATCAATTCCTGTGCTTCTCTTCGAAAATGCCGATGCCTTTACGAGAGCTATCTCTCACGATCCGCGCAGCAGCTTTGGAAAAGCAACACCATTTAGTTTTGAAGTGGAGTAGACACCTCTAATCCGGTCAGCTCACCAACATAATATTCGGCAAGTATGGTGAATCGCTTACAGTCAGGTCCAGCGTTGACGTCCTCTCCGCCCTGAAGGGCTCAAGCGGCATCGGCTTGCAAAGCCAGGTCTGGGACAAGGTCAGGATCTCTGACAAGAACCTCATTG
Organism: Candidatus Melainabacteria bacterium; assembly: GCA_020854255.1. Lineage (GTDB taxonomy): Bacteria > Cyanobacteriota > Vampirovibrionia > Obscuribacterales > Obscuribacteraceae > QKMZ01. Next base: position 6,765 of record JADZFV010000038.1, read on the forward strand.
TCCACAAGCGAGAGAAGTGTGAACTCATTGCCGCTCGCACGATTGCACTAGACTCTTAGGCTCCGCAGTCTAGCGGCTGGTACACCAGGACAGCGGTCCAGAGCTGACGGGACTGCCTGTCTCCCGATTTAACAACTCGATTACAAGTCCGGTCTAGCATATCGGTGCTGCCAATCATTTCCGCCTAGCAGGCACGCAGCAATGCAATTACCAATCCGATTCTAAATCCAGAGGCTCTGAAGATGTTACCAGATGTAGCAGTCTTGAACTCGGTCGCACCTGTAGCGGCGGCACTCTCACTACAAGAGCCAGAGTCCGCGCAGTGCGAATTTTCACTTCCTACTATTTCGGAATTGCGATCCTTCGTAAAGGAGGCAGCCAGAAAAGAGCGCCAGCGAGATGAAGCGAATTACAAAGCCGTAATGAATGCAAAGATTTCATTAGCGCACATCGTGACTATCGCAGCGACGGAAAGTGTTTAGAATGAGCACTACAGAGACGACCGAGGCAAAAGAAAAGAGCAAAGTCAACAATGGCACTGACGAAGCTGCAAGACGCCAGCGCGAGCTGGAAGAGAGAGAAGCGGAAGCCCGGCGTCGTGAGGAATTGCAACGTGAGCTACGAGAAAAGGAAGCAATCAAAAATGAGCAAGAGCGAACAGACTCACGCCTGAGAGAGCAAAAGACAGACCTGCAACCAATCGGAGTCGACAATCCGGACGGTTCTTCATTTATCAAAGACGAACTCGGACGGGTGAGCGAGACCAAAGATGCAAACGGAACAATTCGTGAGTTTGGCTACAACGACAAAGGTGAGTTGAATTCTTTTTCTGAAAATGGAAAAGTATGGTCGACTAAAGATGGCTCAAACTGGGAGTCACCGGGAGAGAAATCCCGCACGATGCGAGCCGTCGTCAACGCTGAAGATGGAACGTTTGCCGTAGCGGAGGCTGGAGTTACTCGCGTCGAGTTCTTAAACGGAAACACTCTGATTAAAGACGCGAACGGGAGCATACTTCAAGACAAGCAGCAGAGAATAATTGATACGAAAGAAAAGGAACCAACAAGCGAGACTCGAACAGTTACTACTACATCGAAAGAACAATTAATCGACACGCAAACGATTACTACTACGCAAAATCAAGACATACAAAACAAACAAGTCGATCGCGAGCAGATGGAAGTAGCCGCGGATGCGTTCTATGCCAATACAGCCGGCAGATTCGGCACAGGCGAAGACGAGATCAATGCCCTATTGAAAGACAAGACCGAAGCCGAGAAAAAGGTGATGGATGAGATCTATCGCCGGAAATACCATACCGGATTGAAGGAAGTGCTCGAGGACGAATTATCGGGCTCTGATCTCGAAAGAAGTATGACCTTGTTGCAAAAGAAAGACGGCAGCGCCGATGACGCGGGTCGGCTGCAGACAAATCTCGTCGAGCTTAGCGAGTACACCGGCCGGTCGAATTTCAATGTTGAAAGAGACATAAGACAAACTGTCTCGACCATGAATTCCCAGCAAATCAATGAACTAGACAAGGAATACCAGCAGCGCTTCAACAAGCCACTGCGCCAGGCTTTGATGGACGACCCGAATTTGTCCAAAGAGTCCAAAGAGATGCTGGAGATCTATTTTAAGGGAACCGACAAACGCACCAACGAAGACAGCCTGAAGTTATTCGACATCGCCTTGAAGTCAGGAGACGTCGAAAGATTTAATGAATCGGCTGCAGCCGCGACTAGTGATGCACGAAAACAATTCATGAATAACGTCGGCGATAAGCGATTGAGTGAAACGTTCGGATCAGGCAGCACGGAATATAATCACGCACTCGATTACGCTAAGTTCGGGCGACTATCAACCGCCTCGAAAGTCAGTGCCAATACCAGCTGGATGGGCGACAACGAAGAAGCAATCGAGCGCTCCATCAAAGAGATGACTCTCGAAGAGAGAGCTAACTATGTAGATGGAAAACTGTTGTCTGAAGGCAAGCCAGTCGACGGATTGAACGTCGAGCAACAGACCCAGGCAAAGTCAACTTACGAGACTTTACGCAAATCCCTTGAAGGAGCCGGCGACGCCTGGGAAGTAGCCAAATGGGAAGAGCAAATAGCGGTCAAGGGTGGCGGACTCGCGACTGCGCTGGCTCAGCATCGCGGCTCCATTTATGACGACAGCACTCATCTCGTATTGAAAGACATTGAAAGCATGTCCGAGCAAGACTGGAAAGCTTACAAAACAGATGAAGCTTATCGCCAGCGAGTGGACACGGTTCTTAAAGACTATTTGAGCGATGACGAGTACGCGCGAGCCAAGAAACTCCTTGATGAAAAAGCAGCGGCTGAGACATACGAGCAAGCAAAAGGATCCGGCAATCGGGATCTTTTGACTGTAATCAAAGACAATGAAGGCAATTTCGATAATGACGAAGGCGAAATCTGGAATGCCATCGAGAATATGTCTGTCGCGCAGCAAGAAAAGTATCGTAATGACGACAAGTTTCGGGCGTCAGTAGATGAAGCCGTTGCACGGACCCTTGATACCGGCACAGAGGAAGATGTAGCAAACGGAATGCTTACGCGCGTACTGGCGGGCGGCAGTCCCAAAGCCGATATTATTGACAAACTCAATAAACATTCCGCTGATACGAACACCGATGAAGCGGCGGTCATCCGAGATGTAGAACAAGCCTTTGTAGAAGATTCAAGCTTGCGCTTGAGACTGAACAATCCGCAAACTGAAGCCGATAAAGATCTGGCATCCCGCTTCGATAAGGCGCTGCGCAGTGCGCTCGATCCGACCGAGTACGAACGATACGCAAAGACGCTTCTGTCCAAAGGAAGGATAGAGCAAAGTCTAAAACAAGAGCTCAACACCGGCTACTTCGATGATGATGAGCAGGGCACATATACCGACATGGCATCTCTTGGGAAATCGCAGGACGCAAAATCGAATGAAGAAAAGAACAAAATCCTGAGCGACAAAGCTTATCAAGATCAAGTCATGGGACACCTCAGTGATGACGAGCGCGCTGTTGCTCTCAACGCTCTGAAGCAAGGTGAAATGAGACCGGAAGACAAAATCCGCTCTCAAATGCTGGGAGCCGGCACGGGCGAAAATGAAATCAAAGAAGTGCTGCGCAAACTTACGCCTGAGCAGAAGGCACAAGTCAAGCTCGATTATGCAAAAAAATACGGCAGCGAAATGGTTGTCGATCTGCTTGATGAATTGGGTGGACAAGATTCTCGCGATGTCAGCCGGCTAATCGCCAATGAGCCGCAGTCAGATCGAGAAGCCTTCAACAACGTCCGCGATGAAGCCAACGAAAGTCGCGACGGGATTGGAAGATGGTGGGTCGATACTACGTGGGACGGCACTGGATATATGACCGACGAGTCAGTGCTCAATATGCAACGGCGGCTGTCGGAAGCCTCCGCGCAATATGAAAACCTGTCGCCAGAAGAGCGCAAGGAATTGGAGAACACCGTTAGAGAAAATATCGATGCATTCGTGCAATCCAAGGGTGCCGCGGCGGACATGCTTGTCGATGCGGTAATCATCGCAGGGGCGATAGCAGGTGCAAAATTCACAGGCGGAGCCAGTCTCTCGCTGATCACGTACACAACTCTTGCCGGTGCGGCATTCAAGGTGGCATCCAAGTCCGCAATCATGGGCGCGGACTATGATTGGACAAGCACTCAAGTACTCACCGATGCGCTCACAGGCGCCATAGA
>JADZFV010000039.1 GCA_020854255.1 Candidatus Melainabacteria bacterium
CCCCCCTCAAGACGCCAGTGAGGCAATGCGCTTTGCTCTTTGACACGAGGAAAGAAGCACCTCCAGCATTGTTTTTGTCTCTCTGGAAAAATTGGCCACGGTCAAACGTCTTTCCAGCAATCTCACGCATTCCACCGTCTCTTCAAAAGTGATATCCAGACCTGTTTTGTTGGTTTTTCCGCTTTCGATATTCTTAAGTTTGAGAAAAATACGCACCAGAGAAATAATGGTCGAGAGATGATTCAAACCGGCAATCAGGCTCAATCCGGCAAAACCGGGTCCGAAATATAGTTTTGAAAAAATTTTCAAGTAAGCAAAACGTCTGAGCAAACTTTCGCCCTGAGAATTGAGCGCACCCAACTTATACTGATTCAATTCACCAAAACCGATCTTGCTGCCGTCCACCTCAATCAGCACCTTATCCGGTGGCATTACCAGGCTACGTGCAAGATTTGCAGTATCGATTTCAAAGATATTATCGCGGTAAACATCGGTTGGAAAGTATGCCCGCAAGAGACTCTGAATGATCAGTGAATCGACAGTGCGTGCTGTGGCTTGCACGCCGGCAATGCGGTCATAATCGCGTTTTTGCTTGATCAAATGGATGGTCTTTTCAGCCAGTGCGGATACAATCTTATTTGGACTAACCGTATTATTTTCAGTACTTTCAGACAACGAATAGAGGAAATCACTTTCCAAATGGAGATAAGCATCAAAATCCAGGGGCTGCCCATCAATTAATTGCAGCGCCGTCCAGTCCGGTCTGAGGTCGGGGAAAAGCCTGGTGAAAAGGTCAAAAGTGCGAGTCAGGTGTTGTCTCTGCTCCGTCAACGGGCGCCCGCTGTTGTAGAGAAGGCCGGTCGAGGCAAAGCTGGCAGAAGCGTACACACCACCGGGAGTGGGCGTGAAAGTATAAGGAAACAGGCGGCACATAGACGGTTTGGCCTCTTCTGCGTACTGCAAATGAATCTGGCAGCGGTTGTCAGGCGAGAGGAATTGGCAATTTCCGTCCGGCCGTTTTCCCAGAGCACTTGTGAAGGACCTCTCCGTAAGAGAGCCAGGGGTACCGGTTTTGATTATCTTTACAGGTTCTTCTTTTATTCCCACCAACTTGAGGGAACATATACGACTCAGATCTTCGTCAGTTAAAGGCACGGGCCATGAGAAGCAACAGTTTCCGCAACCGGTGCAATCGAAGTTAATACCGTCAGGTATATGCAGTGTCGCTTCGCCAACCATGAATAAAATTATGCCGCAAGTAATTGCAATTAGCTTATAAATCACGGATGCGTTAGACTGGCCAGCGCGAAATACGGCGCGGATGCTGACCAGGTAGTGCGTATACAAACCAGGTCGTATTGCTGAGAGAAACAATGGTCGATACAGATATCCAGGCAGAACCAAGTTCAAACAATTCGCTCAATCCTGAGAAAAGACCAGTTGAAATATTTCTTTTCGTCGGCGTCGGCGTCGCCGTGTTGTCATTTGTCTTAACTCTCTTTGCATTTCTTCCTGCCCTGGGCTCCCGATTCTTGCTGGACGAGCAATTCATGGCCGCCTGGTCGAAATCATTATTGTCCGGCTCAGCCGCTGGCGGATGGTTAAGTTATCTGAGTTGGAGTGGCCCCGATGCACAGGATGCATTTGGGCCGATTGCTTCACTTTCCTGCGTTCTCCTTTCTCAGCTGGGCTCGGGACTGGCCAGATTGTCCAGCATGGTCGTGCACGCCGGCTGCAGCTTGGCACTATTTCTGGTATCGCGCAAATTGACAGCTGACTTCGACGCAAAAACTTCGACTTTCATATCCATATTCGCCGCTCTGATTTTTGCTGTTCATCCGCTGAGCGCTGAGTTGATAAATTTCGTAGGTGCCACCGGAATCGAGCTATCGGTGCTGTTCTTTGCACTTTCTTTCAATTTCTATCTATCCTCCCATCCAGTCTGGAAAGCAGGCGAGGAGGGTACCGCCAGGAAGAGCAGCATTTTGTCGGTAGTATTTTTCATATGCACCTGTCTAGCTTATGCCAAAAGCTGGTATCTGCTGAAAATCATAGCCATGTTCGAAGTTTTGAATTTTGCCCTCGACCCGGTGGCAAGAAGCGCTTACAAGACTCTTTTTAGAGACGCTTCAACACCTGTCCGCAAGCAATTTTTCATTACCATCGGCAGTTTGATGGCGGCATCAATTGCATTTATGACGGTGGAATTTGCCAGGAGAACAGATCCAATTGGCTCTCTTTTGGCGATGTTGCCCAATGGATTGAAGTGCATGCTTTTGGCGACGATGTTTCCAATCAACCGCGCTCTCTGGAAAAAATACAGCATTGAGTATGTTGTTCTCTATATCGTTTTCGGGCTTGCTGCAGCACTTTCGGCCTACGGAGTGTGGCGCAATCCAAAATATCGTGTAGCCCTTGCGACGGCGACCGCATGGGTATTTTTTGGTTTAATGGTAGGCGGCAATCAATCGCTTGTCGCCGATGATTATTATGGACATCGTTATCTCGCTCACGCTCAGGCGGGTGTTTGTATATTGCTGCCGATGCTTTGCTTCGGTCTGGCGTCAGCACTAAGTCAGAAGCGCCTCTGGGCGGCAGCACCGGGTGCTCTGGTTTGCCTGATGTTCATGATCACGTCCTGCCGCCATTCATTTGCTCAGAGCCAGAGCTACAAGAACTCCAGCAAATTGCTCGAGAAAATCCAGAAATCAGCGGCGATTATTTGCGCAAAGGAAAAGTCCCCTTACGTGATTGCCAAAGATCTTCCCAGGCAGATCGCATTTGTTCCCTGCGTCTCACCCTATCGTCCGATCTTGATCGACGCCAAAAACGGACTGATGCGAGCCCCTACAGTTTCGGGCGGGCCGCTCAAAGATGCGCTGGCCGCCGGACGCTTGACCGGCAGCACAAGCAGATGGGATCAAACTTTCGATTCGCTGGTGCCGGTTGTGGTAGAGCCCAAGTTCAACGAGCCTGCATTTGCTCTTAACGCGGAGAAACTTGGCGAAGCGCTTAACCCACCCCTTCAATTTTGGAAAACTGTCAGCCTGGACAAGCAAGAAGAGTCGCTGAAAGTTGCCAGCAATTCAGAACACGAGCCGGGAATCAGCATATTTTCTCGAGCTTTGAGTCCAATCGATGGTGACGCATTTTATGTTGATGCAAAGATCAGTACGCCGGTGCAACCGGCAAATCCAAATGTCGAGCTGCACTGGATGACCTTGCATACAAACAATTACGAAAAGGAAGATCGACGCGCCATTGTACTGGCTCAAATGAACGACAACGCCTACCACCGGTATCTTCTCTCACTGCGCGGCACCGGCTGGACGATTAACGGACCTTCCACGCAGATAACACTTGGCTTTCCGTCAAGCTCAACAGTAGATATCAAAGGCATTGGTATCATCAACGACAAAAAAATCTTTCCCCAATTCAAGATTGCGAGTGCAGGAAAAAGCACCACTAAATCTCGCTTTTGCGATCTGTGCTTCGACTACCCGAATGACCCTGATCTGGGTTTGTTCCAGATCAACAAATCCTCAAACCGGATCGATTTTACTTATGATGTCTCTGCCATTGCTGGCGGTGCCGGGGCGATTTTATTTTCCGGCCAGGCGAACCAGTTGAAACTGTTTGGCGACAGCGGTGAGATACCGCCTGACAGCCAGTTGAAACTGGACTTGAAGGCAAGCTCAGGAACCGTCAGTATCGCACTAGATCAATTCGCCAAAACAGGCATCTATGGTTTGCGAATTGCGGCCCTGGATTCCACGGGCAAGCCGGTAGGAATATTCAGCGACAAAATTTGGTTGCTCGTGGACAGGTCCCAGTAATTTCAGGAGATCATGAATTGGATAAACTGAGAGTCTCAACCAAAGACATTATCTTTGCATGGTTGGATGATTCACAGGACAACTCTTATTACCTCGACAAGATCGAGGGTGAAACCCGCATGGTTAACCGCAACCTCATTGAGCTGCGCGATCTCACAGACGAGATTGAAAGAAGTTCCACACGATATTTGTATGTTCCAAAAGCAACCAGAGAAGATCTGATGGAAGATCTCAACTCATTTCTCGAGACGGTGGAGCGGTCCGATCTGAAAAACGTGTTGCCGATCGCATTTGAAAGCCCGCATAAAGTCAGTTCTTTTCGAAAGATTCTCGAAAAAGCACCAGATGAACTTCAGAGATTCGACGAATTCAGAGAAAAACGGATTTTGCGCAGAATAGAAAAATGGCTCAACGCAAACGGAATCGAGCCATCGTTTAAATAGATAAACAGTTGATCGGTTAGTAGATATACAAACTACGTCTGTGGAGGAAACCTGGCAGTGCCCAAAGGTGAGCGTTCGGGCAGAATAGGTCCTCGTACGCACTTGATAGCAGACCAGGGCAGGTAGAGAGTCTCATTTTCTCTGCGCAGACAGAGGTACGTGTTCTGGTCGACCATGGCAACTTCGCCCTCGACCTGCTCACCGCTAATGAGCAAGACTGTTACAGGTGTGTTCATTGGAATTGCCACAGCAAGTCTCCCACTCCAACAACATCTCAAATATTAGCAGGCAAGCCAATAGACTGACGACGCCTGTGAAATTATCAAGCGAAAGCAGAGCACACTGAGAGCAATGGCTTTATAGTCCGTAGGCGGAACTCTTCGAAGTCCGTATCAGGCAACTCTATTGGCTGCGTTCAATCTTTCAAAATCGTCGTCAGCGTTTGCAATGGCATATTGTCTTTGCTGCTCTCTGGCCTTGGCGACTTTAACCTCTGCGAGCGCACCGTAAGCATCGGCAATAGCGCCGAAGATCTGATTGAGTCTCTCGTAGTTACCGGTCTTGATGCACTGCGCAAGAGCTTTACCCAAATCAGAGATGCAGCCTTCAATAGCGCTTTCGCTCATGCCCGCCGGGTTACCTCTAGCTTGACCGATTATGTTGTTGGTAGAACCGACTGCAGTAACAACTTGAGCATTTGCAAATTGGTATTCGGGGCTGGATGAAGAGTACCCGCTCGACGCCATAATGGTTTGACCATCACTATTGGTGACCGAACCGTCAGTATGAATGAAGTTGCCATCTGCAAGCTGTATGCCTTCCGGAGTGCTTGTGAATTCAGGCGTCCAGAGGCGGTTGGTCTCAGCGTCATAGGTGAGTACAGTATTCCCTTCTGCATCTACCTCTTTATACGGATTCTCTTTGTCGTCGGAATTATAAACTGACTCCAGCCCGTCCTTGCTTCCAGGACCGGTTTGCGTGCCATCGTTGCGGTTCGTGTACACCACCTTGTCTTCTGGTTTAGGACCGGTTTGAACCTCAGTCTTAACCCCCTCAGGTGTATTGGTAAGAGTCACATCGCCGATTGTGGTAGCCGGTTTGCCTTCAGGATTCGTGCTCAAATGTACCTGCGTCACACCATCAACTCTGGTTTCGCTGGTGCCATTGCGCAATGCTTCGAATCTCTTGCGCATACGCTCAGGAAGGTCTGAAAAATCAACCTTCTTTCCATCTCTCCAGAGTTCGGGCCGGCCATCCTCACCACGCCTCATTTCCCATTCTCTTCCGTCCCTGGAGTGACCGAAACGAGTACGACCATCTTTGCCGTGAATGGTCTTAAATCCGTCGTCCTCAACCTTTTCAGTTTGCGTTCCGTACTGGTGAACACCAGGAGCATTTCGTTCGGTTTCCGGGACGCTCTCCGGGGCTACGTTACCGTGACGGAAGACCTTTATCGCACCTTCGTGATAGCCCTTGACGGTGTCAATAACGCCTTTGTCATTTATGACGCGGCTGATTTTATCAAACTGCATTCTCAATGTGCGATCGCCTTGCTCCATTACGCGACCGGACTTATCTAAAAATTCCTTTCTGCCATCTTTATGCTGAATAACCTTGCTACCATCTTTAGCCTCGTAGGTCGTGACACCGGTCGCCTCGTCGCGCGAAATCTTTCCGCCGTCTCGATCGGTCACGTAGGTTTTCCCAGTCGTCGAATCGTAGTGAGTCGTATTGCCGCGACCGTCCTGCATCGTAGTGACCTTGCCGTCCGAATCAATCACTCTGGAGCCTCTACCTACTCCGTCGGTAGCGGTCATGTGGGTGACCTTTCCGTCTTTCTCCGTAACTTTGAGCTGCGCTTCGGCGCCAAACTCTTTCTTCCAGACGTTGTCCAGTACGCTGTTAACCACGCCGGCTGCCGCTTCGTAAGCGCCCTTGACCAGACCGGTTATACCGTCCCAGGCGCCCTTTGCCATACGACCCATGAAACCAAAGACTCCGCCGTCTTTTTTCTCTTCGGGCGGGGTGAAGGTAATGGCATCTGCAGTTATGTCCGCCTTCGGCACGTTTGCCACCGCGGTGCCGTCTGCCTGTGCAACCGGCCTCTCTGCACCTTCGGTATAAGTAGCAGCGACACCTTGCTCGTTGAGCTTATCCGGCTTCTGTTCCTCAGTCCCCTCAACTTCCGCCGCATCGTCCTGACCATCGGCTACCGGATCCTTCTTCTTGTTAGGATCGTCGACAGCTTTTTCATTAGTCGCGGCAGGCGCGGTGGAATTAGCCATTTCCTAAACCAGGCTCAAGTGTAAGTGGGAGAGATGAACGTGACCCGGGAGGCCACTTAGTAAGTTGTCAGTATTCTCGAACATTAATTATGCGTTGTCCATGGTGGAATTCCCATCCAAGATTAAATTACCCAAAAAAGTACACTTTCTATCCTTTTATGCGGTTCAGGGGAGTCGTCCTGGGCATTTCAATGCTCGAAGAACGATAGAATTCGTACTAGAAGGCGTCAAAGGGTGGACAGATTCTGAAAAATAAACTCCAGACCGCGGTTCCAGATTTACTATTTAAGATTTTGAAAAACGAATGAGACCAGCAGATTTATCCCAGAAGCTCCGCACAGCAATGATTTCCGGCGCCTTTCCCGGTGCAGGTAAGTTTTTATCGCTTCTTTTAATATTGATCCTGCCTCTGCTTGTGGGAGCTTGCGCCCAAATTTCTGTTCCTGGCAAAAAAGACGCAACCGGACAGCAACAACAGCCGCAGCAGCCTGGAAACCCTACCAATGTCCCCGGCATCGCCGGCTATTGGAAAATCAATTACACCGTAAAGAACAAGCCGATGGTCGCCAGCGCTCGAATAACCCAGTCCGGCAACAATTTTGAAGGCACGGGCACCGACGACCACAACAATTCACCTTTCAACATCGCCGAGGGCAAAATTGCTTCGAGTGGCGAAGTGCGTTTCTACAAGAAATACGCCGGTAAGAAATCCGCTCCCATTGAGTACACAGGTAAAATGCGCATGGTTGACGCCATGGGCTACAAAGGTCCTTATCTGGAAGGCGAGTATGTGACAGCCTTTAATGGAAACATCATTCAAGGCAAGTGGGAAGCGCAAACCTCCGCTATACAAGACCCTTCGCCACCCCCAGCCGGGACAGATCCTTCACCGCAAGTGCCTCAGCAAGAGCCGCCTGGTCAGCAAATACCTCCCGACCAGGTTTCGCAACAGCAACCCCCCCCACAACAAGAGCAACCGCCTGCCCAGCAGCAGCCGGTCGATGCCGCTCATGCACCGCACCTTTCAGGCAAATGGAATACCGGATTCATCTATCACGGCAAAGCAATCCACTCGAAAATGTACATCGAGCAGGAAGGTGGAAAAGTCTGGGGACACGGATTTGACGAAGAGACAAAGGAAAAGTTCAGCCTCAAGGGCTGGTATTCATTTCCAAAACTTCAATTCGTGCGCAAATACGAAAAGGCTAAAGGGGCAAAAACCAGCAAAGAACTGACTTTCAGAGCCACGGTCAGCATAGTCAACGACGGCTCTTACTCAGGTCCATATCTGGAAGGTGAAACGACTCTGGGCGAACGCTGGGAAGCGCAAGCATACCGGTAGAAAAGAAGTTTGCATTCGGGCGCGTCGATTGTGGCACCATATGCAGCGCCTTTTTCATTGCACCATATGCAGTACCAACGAAGGTTGGTTCGATCCTACCTTGATATCTCTGAAAAAGGTTTTAATAGACAATCCGCATGGCATCCGAGTCTCCAAGAGAAAGTCTGCTACTCTTTGGGCTGCCAACAACATGACATTCCATGAGAATGCATTCAGGAGTTCAGATGCTATTTCGGAGTCCGCATGGGATCCCCACCGCAAACAGGGCGGCGCTTCTCCTTTCAAAGCCCCGAGGCTCAAAGAGAGCCTGGAAAACCTCATTTTCAATTCTATTAGTTGCCGCTTTCATCTCACCCACCGCAGGCATGGCGTCCTCATCGAGCCATGATGCCAAAAAATTAGAAAGATTAGTAACGCCTTATCACGGCACGTTACCAAGCGAGCAGGTGTTAAGCAGTCAATCCACCGACGCATCGATTTCAACGTCTGACGTTGAAATCACAGCCGGTGCAAATGGCAAACAAGAATTTGGTTGGGCAGTACCGATTGATGGTCCTCTGTCACTGCTTTCGAGAACCACTCAAGTAATAAAGAAACGGGTTGCCGCTGCGCAGCCGAAAAAGCTCGAACCACAAAAAGAATTGGCTGGTTCGATCAGCACCGCCGATCCATATGCTCACGTGGGCAGCCAGATGGACAAGCTTTTGGAGTCAGCTCTTGAGCGCGATGAAAAAACAAAAGCTATCGATATGGCAGTCGCTCACTATAGAAAGAAAAGCCAGATTGTCATTGCGGAAACAAAAGATGCCGTCGATTACATGATTCCTTATAGAGGATTCGGACCATCGTCGGAAGCAGGCGACATCATCCTGGGCGAAAAATTGAATGTTAAAAGCCGCGCCTCGGCAGAATTTGCGCGGCAAAAAAGTATCGATGAAACCCACCTCAAAGTGACGACCTGCATATTCCAGGTGGCTATGGGTCTCGGTATGACTGACACCAATAGAGGTGACGAGATTGTCGATGCAGGCATGAAGTCGCTGAAAGAACTGGTCGGCGATGAAGAAGCCGCTGCGACAAGGAAAATGCTTTCTCAATTCAAAGATAACCTCAATGTGCCGGAGTCCACATACCAACAGAAGATGTGGGACGTAGCGCAAAAACAGAGCAAACAAAATCAAGTTTTTCAGGCGTCAATTGAGGAAGACCCTGTAGTCAAAGAGATCAAAAAGAGAATTCATAAGTACAATCGCAAGAGTCGCTTTTCGATGGTCACATCACAGGTACTGCAGACCGGTCTGGGCGTTGCGGCACTGACACCAAGCTTCATCGGTCCCGGTGCCAAAGTTGCTCTTCTCAGTTATGTCATGGCTAC
>JADZFV010000040.1 GCA_020854255.1 Candidatus Melainabacteria bacterium
AGATCTTCAAACGAAGTGCCTCGAACCAGCGCAGATATACAATATTCGAGACGTGCCCGGCAAAGTCGATGTCGTATGTGCCGACAAAAATATCCATGTCCACTTCAAGAAGTTTTCTCTCTTGCACGGGCGACTCTATTTTCTCCGGCGAGTTGGCGGTCATGGTTTTCCGAATCTCCTGGCATCTTCCTTTCAAAACCAGTATTTTAGCCAATAGTTGCAATGCCTGCACAAGCAAAAAGGGCTTCTGGAAAGAAACCCGTTTTGATGTGTTATTTATTGATGTTGTACTACGATACGGACACTGGCCCGGCGACAGCGATTAATCGTCGGGCCGTATCCGCCAGCTCGATTATGCGCTTTTGCAAGTCTGCGTCTGTGATTTGGCCTGCTTGAAATGAAGAGCCGTCTGCGTACACGAAGCGCGGAATGATCAGAGAGCGAAAGTCCAGCATCAGGCTGTTGGCGACACTCATCACGGACATATAGCTGGACCTGCCGCCGGCAGCGCAAAGAAAACCAACCAGTTTGTCTGTCCAGGCACGCCCTGTCAGTTCGATCAGATTTTTTGCTGCTGCAGAGAGATAGAAGTTGTACACGGGTGCCGCCAAAAGCACGCATCGCGCGTTGCCAATCAGTGCTTGCATCCCTTGCACATTCTTATCTGCATAACAGGAGTCACCATCGCAGATGGGCAGTGGATAATCCTTGAGGTCGATGAACTTAACCTTGTCTTTTTTTGCCAACTCACCGAACACTAATTTAGCCATGATTCGGCTATTGCTCTCGGGATTCAAGCTCGTGCTGATGACTAGATAGTCGTATGTCATGATTCTTCTCCGCACTAATTCTTTCTTCGTTTTTGAAATGTCCATTCTAATCGCACCGCAGCAAGGCATGGCCTCGTCCCTACGAAGCTGTTTCTCAATCGGCTGGTTCCATTTCATTGTTCTCAAGTATTGGTTCTAGAGCGGCTGTTTTATTCTGCACATTTCCCAGTGCTTTGATGTAGCGATCGGCATGAAAGCGCTCAACCAGACCCAGAGCCTTGAATCGCTTGGCCGCCTTGATGAAAATATCGGCGTGTTCTTGAGACTCTCTAGCTTGTTCTTGAAATTCGCCAACTGCCGATTGAACGCCTTCTTCAACTGCGATGCGCTCGAATTCAGGATACATCTGATTGGTTTCATAAAGTTCACCCTCAATTGCTAAATCCAGAATCTTTTCCACGGTCATGTCTTGGGACGGATAAAGCAGCTCAAGATGAGCAAAGGCGTGACCTGTCTCCTGATGCGCAGTTTCTTCAAATAAGGCTGCCACCTCTTCAGCTCCGAGATTGCGGGCAATCTTGGCGAAATAGAGATACTTTCGATTAGCCATGGACTCGCCGGCAAACGCCGATTCCAAGTTCTTTTCGGTCTGTGTGGTGTGTTTATGCATGAGTTCCTCCTGGAATATTTCTATTCTTAGACTTAATCTAAATAGTGGGTAAAAAAAAGCGATGAAACGCTCTTATTCTCTGGCTTGACCGCCTATAACTTCTCCGAAAATCGTGACGTGGAACTTGCGAACCTTGTATTTATCGCCCAATTCAACCTTCAGCTGATTGAGTGTTTCGGCTGGAATGTCGACGACATTACCAGTTTCGATGTCGACGAAATGATGATGGTCAGACATATTGGCGTCATAGCGTACGCGACCGGCTTCGGTGGTCACTTCCTGAATTACTCCGGCAGCAACCAGCGCATTCAATGTGTTGTAGACGGTGGCGCGAGACAAACTCACAGGCAATTTGCCTTTGACAGCCTGAAATACCTCGTCGGCGGTGGGATGGCTGTGAGTACCAAGCAAATACTCGGCAATTACCAAACGCTGGGACGTCGGCTTGACCCCGTGGGTGCTCAATAACTCTTCGACAGTGTGTTTCATGGCTTTCTGGTCTTTTTATGGCAAAAGTGGTTATGCCGGTTTGAATCTGTCTGTAGTTAGACTAAATCTAAACGTGGACTTTGTCAACCCCGCTCGAGCAACTTTCATATAACCTATGTGCTCAGTTTTGTTTCGTCGGTAAAACCAGTGGAGGCTAGATGGCGCTCAACGTTATAAAGAAGGCCATTGAGGAAGGCAAAATGCGTTGTCCTGACTGCAAGGGCTCGGTCAAGCAGTTCGACAAGTATGTAGAGACTTGCGATTCGGTCTGGGACGGCGCCGGAGATTCCGACTTGCAGACAAAAGGCGCCAAAGTGACCTTGATTTGCGGAAACGACAAATGCCAATGGCGCGAACGGACCGAATACTGGTCGGAGTATATAGTAGATTAGCCTGGGCCGACACTGTGTGTCGACCGTCTTAGCTTTCCTTATCCTTGGGCGTGACGTCTGCTTCCTTCTCAGGCTGCGGCAGTGAAGAACTATTCTCTGGCGGCGCTGCGTCTTGAGCCGGCTCACGGCTGGACGTAACTTTTGCCTCTATTGCCAGCGCACGTTTTTGGCAGGTTTCGCTCTGGGCGCGGTTTCCGCGGGCGCTGTTGAGGTCGGCAAGCTTGCGCCAAATATAGGCTGCTTCTGCGGATTCAGCACCATTTTTCCACTCAATAATAGTGAGAGCCCGCTTCAGCAGTTGTTCCGAAAGAGCATATTGTCCAGTGGTTTTGTAAGTAACAGCCATACCAATCAGGTTTTCCGGCGTGTCTGCTTCGCTTGAATCGCTGCCCTGCAGGACTTTCCTGTATTCGCTTTCCATGTCGTCCAGGCGACTTTCGCGCGCCTTCAAACTCTCCAGGGTTTTGTCGAGGGCCTGTTGGGCAATTTCGCGATCTTTATCATCGCCGCTTCTCGTCATAGTTTGCAGAGCGCTGACTGTGCCTGAACTGGCGTAGATAGAGGCGATCTTACCTGCCAATTTTGCATCGGCCAGTGAATTAATAGCGAGAATTGCAGCTTTTTTGCTTTGCTCGCTGCCGGTCAAATGCGGAATGAATTTTTCGATCGTTTGAATTTCTTGCAGTTTCAGCTGTTGTTGATTGTAAGTGTAGGTGAAGACACCGCCTGCTGAAAATAGAAATACGCCAGAGATAATCGGCGCCATCGCGGCGATTTTATCCCACTTATCTTTTTCTGGTTTGCTTGCGCTCGATACAGTTGGAGCAGCCAAATTATCGTCAGATGTGACGCGCTCAACAGACTCTGGTGCCCGATTCGCTTTCTGTGGCGGTGTCGTCTCTTCTTCGGCGTTACCAGTAGATTGGCTCATGTATTAATCCCAGATGCCTGCACGCTCTGGCGCCTTCTCAGCGCAGCGGCCATACAAAGTATAGTCTCGTCGCCATTGCGGATCAAACCTACAGGTGTAGTTTTCCGGTTGCCTGCCGTTGTATGCAAGGTAGGCAGAGGATTATCGTCATTGTAAATAAAGCCGCAATTTAATCATACCAGCCAGATGTGCTAACCTTCTCATTCCTGTAGCAAACGAGCTATGTATTTTTTGTCAATCTGTGATTCAGACATAAATGTGGAGGAGAGCGTGGCGGTCAAAACTCAGGAAAAAATGCGCGCTGTCGTGATCAGCAAATTCGGCGAACCGGAAGTGCTGAAGATAGAAGAGGTTGACGCACCACAGGTAGAGCGCGGCGAAGTGCGCGTCAGGGTGAAAGCCACATCAGTTAATCGAGCCGATGTAATGCAACGCCTCGGTCATTATCCAGCACCGTCTGATTGTCCGCAGCACATTCCGGGATTGGAATTTGCAGGAATTGTAGATGACATCGCTGATGGTGCGGGAGACTGGAAACTGGGCGATCGCGTTTTTGGTTTGTGTGGCGGAGGTGCGTATGCTGATTACGTAGTGGTGCATGGTCGAACGCTGGCGCCTATTCCCGAGTCGTTTTATTTTTCGCAAGCAGCAGCGATTCCTGAAGTCTTCATAACCGCTTACGACGCGCTGGTGTCGCAAATGCGGTTGGTATCCGGCGACACTGTTCTTATCAGTGCGGTAGGCAGCGGCGTGGGAACGGCTGCAGTGCAAATCGTAAAAGCTCTTGGTGCTCGATCGATTGGCACAAGTCGTACAAAGGAAAAACTGGTACAGGCAAAAGAACTCGGTCTTGATGACGGCATCGTCGTCAAAGATGCGAAATTTGCCGAAGAAGTGATCAATCTCACTTTCGGAAAAGGCGTCGATCTGGTTCTCGAATTGACTGGCGGACCGTATGTAGCGGAAGACATCGCCTGTCTTGCACCGAAAGGGCGTCTGATTGTTGTCGGATTGGTGGCAGGAAGCAAGGCAAATGTAAATCTTGGAAAAGTCTTGAGCAGCAGATTGGAAATTAAAGGAACCACTTTGCGCAGGCGTCCGCTTGAAGAGAAAATTGAAGTCACCAATGTCTTTGTCAAGCAATTGCTTCCGTTCTTCAATAAAGGTCTGCTCAAGCCAGTCATCGCCGAGACATTCAAGCTCGAAAACGCGGCCGAAGCGCATCATTTTATGCAGGCAGACAAGAATTTCGGCAAAGTGGTTTTGACACTGGAATAAGAAGACCAAACTCAGCGCCATGTCGAACCAATGCCAGGACGATACTCATATAACTGAAGATGGCTCCCTGACTCTGAAAGATGCTGAGACCGGTGAGCTGTATCACAACCGTGCTGGAGCCTACACAGAAGC
>JADZFV010000041.1 GCA_020854255.1 Candidatus Melainabacteria bacterium
GTGGTGGTCGGTTCTGCCATTACGCGACCGCAACTGATCACTCAAAGATTCGTCAAAGCCATACCGGCGCGTAAAGCAGACCGAAATTAATCGGTCAGGGGACTCAAGCTCTGATGCCGTCGCAGTTCAGCCTCTGGTTATATCCGCTGCTTCTTTTTTCCATGCTTGCATTCGTCATGCGTGTACGCCTCGGATTGGCCTGGGCCTGGGGATTTGTCCTGCAAGTACTGGCAATTGGTGCTTGTGCAATTTTGGGTTTATCCTTCGGTCCTGACTGGTTTTTTGCTCCTCTAGGTTGGGCTCTTTTTGTTCTCTTTGCAGTTCTTCCGAGACTTTTGTTGTCACGCCTGGATACTTGTGTGTCACTCTTGCGCGCAAAACAAGCAATTGATTATGCTCGTAAGCTGAAGTTCTTTTACTGGGGACAACCAGGTCGATTCTGGATCGATATGACGCAAGCCAATGCGTTGTTTCTCGAGCACAGAGTAGACGAAGCGATGGAGATCCTTTCCATATGGGAAAAGAAAGCCATTCCCAGAGCGGTCCGAGAAGTAATTTATTCGTACCGCCTTTCCGGACATGCAGTTCTCGGTCAATGGCAGCAAATTGTAGATGAGTACGAAGCGGCTGCTGTCGACTCGGCAAAGGTTTCGCATCGCCTGTCTTTAGCAGCATCCAGAGCCTATCTTGAGGTGGGTAACGCTGATCGGGCTGCTTATACACTGGAAAAGTCTGAACTGACCGAATCGAGGGCAAGCACAAAAAGCGTTGCTCTTACTCTTTTGCCCTATTTTGCCTTGCTCGGTGCGATGCCGGAGACCGAAAGAATGTTCGCTGTCGGTGACACAGGCAAGATGGCTTTGCCCGATTACGTAAGGCTTTACTGGTTGGCGCGATGCCAGGTCGCTGCGGGCAAACTCAGTGAGGCAAAGATTCAACTTCTCAAGTGTTTTGAACTAATAAAAGAACAGAACGGACCGGCCAACTGGCAAGCGCGTGTTCAGAATCAGCTCGAGCGCGTCAGCCGTGGAGAGATTGTGAGTGTCACGGGAAACGTGCAAGACGCCGTGGACAGGGGCTGGCACATATTCGATCAATGCGACTTTGTTGAGCGCGTAATTTTCCCTCGCAAAACCTCTTTTATAGTTATGGTTTTGATTGCTCTAATTCTTTGTGTGGAAGTTGTCGCAAACCATACAGGCTTTGCCAACCATCATTTCTGTCATATGGCGGGCCGGCTTCAAGCTAACGAAGTGATGCATGGAGAGTGGTGGAGACTGATTACATATTTGTTTCTTCATGCTCACATTTCACATGCTTTGTTGAATGTGATCGGCCTTTTTTGGTTCGGAAAAATGGCTGTAAACATTTACGGTCCCGGTCGGTTTATCTTTATCTATTTGGCTGCAGGAATATTGAGCGCAATGAGTCATGTTCTGCTTGCTCCTGCCATGCCTGCTGTCGGTGCTTCAGGTGCGATCATGGGCATTTTTGGTGCGGTTGCGGCAGGAATTTGGCGTCTCAAAGACAGACTGCCGCTGGGCGTCAGACGGCAGGAATTGTCATGGATGCTTGGTCTGGCCCTTTCGCAGGTGGTGCTCGATCACTTCCTGCCGCATGTCGCTTCTATGGCACATCTTGGAGGTTTAGTCTTCGGTTTTTTGATTGGCATTCTGTTGCAACCACAGAAAAAAAACCAACTCACAGTCCCTATCCAGTAAGCTTGAGGGCAACGATCAGCTACTTAGTATCGGACCGGAAAAAGTCATCAAGATCGTTGGCCTCAAGGTTTCCGTTTTGAGAAAACAATAGTGCCGCTTTGTCTTTGGCCTGTTTCCAATTCGGGTTTACGGCAAAACACTCGGCCGTGTAAGGGACTTCCTTAATATTGTTTGTGACTAAAACCCTGACCCAGACGGGACGTCCAAGCTTCACAACCTTCTCCTCGCAACTGACAATGCTGGCTCTTCTTTGAGTGAGAAGGACCGGTAATCCAAAGTCGTAACGATTCAGTCCGAGAAACTTGCACCACATGCGGTGCGCTACCGGAGTCAGCCAGTTGTTTTCTATGCAGGTCAACTCGACAACGCATTGTCTGCCCATTTTGCCGAGTTTTGCATAACCAAGATATTTTTTTGCCGGTCTGCCTTCGAATACAGTCTTCAGGGGCGGTTCGAATTCTTCGATCGGTATGGGCAAGTAGTCTTGACGGAGTTCAGTAAGATAAGTTTCGACGGGCTGATTGAAAAAGACCTTATTCTCGTTGTTGTATACGGTCACTATTTCCGCCGCCTGTTCTTTCCAAATCGAGCCACCCAGTCTGCTTACGATATGGATATTTGAGCGAAAGGCTCTGGCTTTGAAATTAACAAAGATATCGCTCGTCCCTTCAATGTAGAGGACCTTGCTTTTGTTGGCTGTTGCTGTCTTTGCAGTTGCTTTCAACGCATTTGCCGGAAGTCCGTTCATCGAAAGACAAAGACACGTGAAAAGCGCGGAAACAAAAGAAAAAAGGCGTTTTCCTTTTGCTTGTTCATTTTCGAACATTATCTACCTGCGCCTACCCGGTATCTGCGGCAACCTGCTCTCAATATTCCCTGGCCGAGCGCAGTTTGATAACACTTGTCTGCGATCATGGCGCTTTTGTTATTGCAATACTCGCTTTCGACCGGCTGTGTGTCTTTTGGCTGCAGCTTTTTTCTTGTGACTGACTTTCTTATGAGCCCTTGCAGGTGTGCTGGACGCAACCTTTATTGGTGTGCTTTCCTCATAGGCAGGATCTGGCGCCCTCAGAGTGCCTGGCGTGACAGCCCATAAGAAGCCGAGACCGACTATAACGGCAGTCGAAAACAATAGGAAACGGAAGAATTCTCCGTAGCCGCTGAACCAGCCGTCGTTACCGAACCAACCGCAATGCCCACCTTCATTCCAGACGTCATACCAATCTTCACCGCCGCCTAAGACTCTGATTGCGAAAATTCCCAGAGCGAAAAGCAGGCAAGGCAGGTAGAAGAAATGCAAGTTGAACACTCCGAAACTATTCCGCCATAATACATCCAGGGCGCTTGGCAACCGCCTGCTTTCAGCAACTCTTAAATATTGGCTTTAGGTTTTCGGCCGGTTGAAGCGAATTGTCGAACCAATTCCACTTTGCGAATCTATGTAGATCCGACCTTTGTGATGCTGCTCAATTTTTCTTGCATTCGGCAGATCCATTTCGCTTCTGCCTCCTTCCGTTTTGCCCCAGATGCGGAATTTATTGTTTGATTGTTTAGACCAGAATTTCATGCAAGCGGCTGGTTTCGCCGCCTTCTGCAACCAGGTTTACCCTCACTTTGACCAGATGCAGGTAATGTTCTGTCTTCGTGTGCGCTTCAAGATGTTGAGGTGTTTCCCACAATTCGTAGAAAAAGAAAGTGTCTTTTTTTTCGTTTGTATAAAGCTGATAAGCGATGCACCCTGGCTCTTTGCGAGTCGGCTCCAGCATCGCCGTCAAAACATCTTTCAACTGTTCTTCCTTGCCGGCTGCCGCCTTCACTTTTACAATCAGGCACAGAGGGCAAGAAGAATTAGCATTGCCGCAACTCATTGACTCCTCCGCAATTTGCTTTTGGTAATTAATGGCAATACTCAGGAAATGGGACCGCCGGTGCAGCCTGGATGACCACACTGACAGGGAGCATCAGGCAATGCGCCGGCGATTTTGCAACTCTCGCAGCAATAGTCCTCATCGGGTTGGCATGTGCAGGCACAGCTCGGATTGCCGCAATCTTCCAGGTCGTTCTCGTTCATTTCATGGCTTCCTATACTTCCACGGGCGCACAAACATTGGCCCGAACAGACAATATTTTAAATCCTCGCTTCCTGCGTCAACCAATCGGTATTGAATTGATACGAGATATACCGATTCACATCGGCAAATAGATAAAAATGACATCCAACTGATGGTTGTCAGCAGATTTGCTGGCTCTGCCGAGAATATAATTACGGCTCCGCCATACCAACCCAGCTAAATAGAGAGAATCTGATGAAAGAATCGAAGAAAGAAGGCGCTACTGCCACTTCCGAACAACGCCCGGGCGTGGAAAGACGCCGCGCTTCTTTACCCCAGCCGGATTTCACATTCTACAAAAAAGCGGAAGCTTACCCTGGTGCCAAGTACCTGTTTGTCGGACATTCATACAATGTCGATCTCGACAATCAAACCGGAGAAGGTGTGGATAATCGCACCTCTGCCATCAAGGCATTGTTCAGCAAAGATGCAAAATGGATTCCGGTTGGCGAAGCGCTGGGCAATCAAAGCTTCAGCAATACTCTCAGCCGTTTCGAGCATGATCATTTGAGCAGATTGCCTGAGAGTTCGCTGGTTGGTGAAGCTATCGACAAAGATGGCAAACCTATCAATCATTCATTCACAATCTGGCGTGAAGAACGTCGGGGCAGACGAGAACCGAAGGCGTAATCAAAACGCTCTCCATCAACTCAATTAGTTTGCTAAGCGAGAACTTCCTCAAGGAAGTTCTCCATTGCTTTCCAGGATCTCTTTGCGGCAGTTTCACTGTAGAGAATACCTTTTTCCGGAGCATTGGCCAGGGGGGCAGTAAATGCATGCATGGTGCCGCCATAGCCGTGTATTTGCCAGTCAGCCTTGGCATTGCTGAACTCTCTGGCCACTTCAACCACTTGATCGGGCGTGGCCATCGGGTCGTCCCATCCGTGCAGTATTAAGGTCTTGGCTTTGATTTCTTGCTGCGTTCCCAGATTGGGCGGATAGAATATTCCGTGAAAACTGACGACTCCTTTTACGTCGGCACCGCAGCGAGCCAGATCGAGAACGCACAAGCCGCCAAAACAGAAGCCAATCGCGGCAATGCGCGAAGTGTCAACGACTGGGTGTCTCTTCGCAGCATCGATCGTCGCCAGAAGGCGAGTCTTCAGTTCACCTCTGTCATCGAGTAATGGTTGCATCAAATGAGTGTTGTCGCCGGTTGGATCACCGCGCATTCCTTTTCCGTAGAGGTCTGCTGCAAAGCCTACATAGCCAAGTTTAGCCAGCCTCTCGGCGGTTTGGCGGTCAACCTCTGCCTGCCCAGCCCAGGCATGGCAGATGATCACGCAAGGTCTTCTACCCGACTTTAAATCATCGTAGGCGATGTACGATTCAAATGTGTTTTTTCCGGAAGTGTAATCAAGGTATTCCGTCTTCATGCTGGCGCCTCTGTGCGATAAAACGCTAAGTATAATTGCGAACTTTGCCGGTGATACTGCCTGAGGTGCCCGAAAGTAATTTTTTGAAAACTGCAAAACAATCAAATTCGAACAAAAGGGATCCGAGTTTGGATGATAATGGAAAAGGGGGCTACCTTAACTGCAAAGGTTTTCTATGCCTGAATGGCTAAAAAGACTTTTTGAGAAAATGGTTGATCCTCAGCAAATGCTCCAGAGGGCATATGACACTTTGCAATCGGAGCTTCTGAAAGTGCGCCAGCAATACGCTCAAGCCATGGCTGCCGAAGCTAAACTGGAGAAAAAACTGTCCGACAAGCGCTTTACTTCTGAAGAGGCTGAGCGACTGGAAACAGAATTCATCAACCAACAGGCTGCCACCCAGGCATTGAAGTTGCGCCTCGAGACACTGGAGGCGCAAGTGCAAAAAAGCTACACGAAAAAAACAAGTCTTGACAGCCAGGCGGAAAGCCAATGATGCTCCTGGCGGTCCCGAACCTACTAAAGCAACTCTGATACTCATAGCCATAATGACTGTTTGGGCACTGGTTGGTGTCTTCTTGAATCTCAAGAGGCACTATTGAGTCTGGAAGTTAAACCGTTAACGGTTTAACTTCCAGAAAGCAAATGGGACTTCTCTCTTGGCAGCAGGTTCGGTTAACCGGTGTCTGGGTATGGTATAGGTTTCCTTAGGTATTACTTTTTCGGTCTGGTAAAGAAAGTATGCATAAGTGCCCGACATGCAAAGTTCCACTGCACGGCTGGGAAGAGAACTGCCCTTCCTGCGGCGCAAAGCAGGTAGTGCGTGATTCAAAGCGCTCTTATGGCGGTGGGCAGCAGGCACCGGGAGTAAATCCTTTGCCTTTTGTAGCCGGTATTCTTATTGCCGGTGTTGCGCTGGTTTTCGCCCTCAATGGCAGCTGGATCGGGCAAGTCATGCGTCGTGGACCGGAGCCGCAGGATCCTCTGGGCGGAGTCAATCAAGTGCAGGCCAGGCAGCTAATCGAACAGCGGATTACCGAAGGACTTACCGCGGTGGGGGCGAAAGGAAAATTCAGCTGGTCGGTTTCTGGCCAGCCGGGTGATATCAACTCACCGAGCCCAATTGAATTAACGGTTGATACATCACTGACCGACAAGAATGCAAGACACCAGATTATCAATCCGATCAAAGATTACATGGAGCGGGCCAAAATTCCTACTCTGACGATGAATGACGCAAAGTCGCATTCAACGTGGACCTATACGTGTATTTTGCCCTCGCCCTCTCAAGAAGATAGTGCTGATGCCATGCCGCAAGGCGACGCAGCCGCTCCACAACAATAGGCAATCAACCATCTCAAAAAAACAAATCCGTTTGGTTGTCATGTCGCGCAAGATCTCGCCATGACTTTGATTGGCGGATCGGTCATAATTTGACCTTTCCGTTTTAGCCGAATCGTGATGTGAGGGACCTTGAAAACAATAAATGCTGGAAAACATTGCCCTGGAATGTTCGGCACGTGGTCGTTGACTGCTGCATCTATATTCTTGATTCCTCTGGCATCCCTGAATATTCCAGCAATAGCCAAGGATGCAGGTTCTGCCGATGCGATCGATCGGACGGTTTTGCCGATTCGAGAACCGAAGATTTCTCATTGCAAAATTGTCGATGTCAGACAGGCCAAAGCGCCGCCTTCATTTTCGGTCAAAGCACCAGCCAAGGCGCCGAACGTATTGATAGTTTTGATTGATGACATGGGATTCGGACAGTCCAGTGCGTTTGGCGGACCAATCCATATGCCGAATCTGGAAAGAATGGCCAACGGCGGATTGCGTTACACGGACTTTCATACCACTGCCCTCTGCTCGCCTACAAGAGCTGCACTATTGTCGGGTCGCAATCATCACACTTGCAATATGGGATCGATTACCGAAACTGCGACCTCTTTTCCAGGCCAAACAGGAAAGCGCCCCAACAGTGTGGCACCATTGGCTGAGATGCTGCGTTTGAACGGGTATTCGACAGCCGCTTTTGGAAAGTCACACGAAACAGCGGCCTGGGAAGTCAGCACATCCGGACCGACGGATCGCTGGCCGACGCGCTCAGGTTTTGACAAGTTTTACGGTTTTATCGGCGGTGAAGCAAATCAATGGGCACCCACTCTCTATGACGGTTTGAATCAGGTAGAACCGCCCAAAGAGCCAGACTATCACCTGGTTAAAGACATGACTAATCAGGCTGTTCACTGGGTTGAGTCCGAAAAAGCGTTGACGCCGGACAAACCCTTCTTTATCTACTTTGCTCCCGGTGCTACTCATGCACCACATCATGTCCCGAAAGAGTGGATCGAAAAATACAAAGGCAAATTCGATCAGGGATGGGACAAAGTGCGCGAAGAAACCCTGGAGCGTCAGAAGAAGATCGGCATGGTACCAATCGATACGAAACTTGCGCCCAAGCCTGAAGCAATCAAGGATTGGGATAAGTTGAATGACGATGAGAAAAAGTTGTTCGCCCATCAGATGGAAGTTTTTGCAGGGTACGGCGAATTTGCCGATTATGAAGTTGGCCGTCTGATTAAGTCAATCGATGATCTCGGGCAACTGGATAACACCCTTGTCTTTTATATTGCCGGCGACAACGGCGCCAGCGCTGAGGGTGGGTTTAACGGACTTTTCAACGAAATGAGTTATTTCAATGGTGCGCCGGAATCGGTAGCCGACATCACGAAACACTACGATGAACTCGGTGGACCAAAGTCATACGGACATTATGCAGCCGGCTGGGCGGTGGCGGGAGACACGCCTTTCACCTGGACAAAGCAAGTAGCCTCGGATTACGGCGGCACGAAGAATGCGATGGCGGTGCATTGGCCCAAAGGAATCAACGCAAAAGGTCAAACACGTTTGCAATTTCACCACGTTATCGATATCGCACCGACTATATTGGAGGCAGCTGGACTGCCAGAGCCCAAGACAGTTAACGGCACAGAGCAAACTCCAATCGAAGGAGTGAGCATGCTGTATACATTCAACGATGCCAAAGCAAAGAGTCAACATGGCACTCAATACTTCGAGATTTTTGGCAATCGCTCCATTTACCGTGACGGTTGGTTGGCAGGAACTGTGCATCGAGCTCCGTGGGAAGGCAAACCGCGCTGTACTTTCAAAAACGATAAGTGGGAACTCTATGACACCACCAAGGATTTCAGTTTGATCAACGATTTGGCGGCTACGAATCCCAAAAAACTGAAAGAGATGCAAAAACAGTTCCTGAAAGAGGCGATCAAATACAACGTATTGCCACTAGACGATCGCACTCTCGAAAGGGTAAATGCCAAAATGGTGGGGCGTCCCGATTTGATGGCCGGGCGTAATTCCCTCACCGTATATGATGGCATGTCGGGAATGACGGAAAACGTCTTTATCAATACAAAGAATTGTTCTTACTCCATATCCGCCGAAACGCAGATTCCTGAAGGGGGTGCAAATGGTGTCCTGATCTCACAAGCCGGTGCCTTCGGCGGTTGGAGCTTCTACTTGAAGGAAGGAAAACCGACGTTCACTTACAATTGGCTTGGAGAGGAAAAATACACGATTTGCTCATCAAGACCTGCACCTTCTGGAAAGACGACTATCCGATTCAATTTTGACTATGATGGCGGAGGCCCAAGCAAAGGTGGCGCGGGAAGCATTTTTGTCAATGGTGAAAACTTTGGACAGGGGCGCATAGAAAAAACACAGGGATTTTTATTCTCGGCTGACGAAGGGGCTGACGTTGGAGCCGACTATGGTACTGCCGTCTGCAACGACTATGAAGTACCGAATAAATTCACAGGCAAGATAGAGAAAATAACCGTCGATGTTAAGCCGATGGGAGTGCAGGAAAAAGCCGAGCATGACAGGCTACATAAGGAAGGCGCGATGAAGAAGGCTCTGTCTGACTAGGGTCCGTCTTTAGCGACAGCTGGTGCCATCATCTCCTGTTTCATCTTGACCACGCGCAAGCAAGTTTCAGTCAGGTGCGGGGAATTGTCTTTCAGGTGCGTTATTCTGGCAAATGTATTGCTGAGACCGCTTCTCTTTCCTGATTCTTCTTGCTCAAGTTCAAGACCCTGACCGGGTCTTCCATTGAAGGACATATTCACGATCAGTTTTGCCGGCACATTGTGTCCGATCAACCCGCGATCGATCGCGGTAAAATCGATCGTCTGCATGCGGTGTTTTGCCAATTTCATGTTGGCCTTAAACGCATCATCATCATCTCTGGCTTCTTTCTTTTCATCGTTATCACCGAAAACGGGCTTATTTCCCACAACCTGATTGAGCATTCCACTGAGTGAATCAGCGCATTCACCCAGGCGTGTGTAACCGCCGTGCAAAAACTGTGAAAACGCCAGAGCTTTGTCGTGCCGCGACATGTATAGTCTAATTTTGGTTGTGGCCTTGGGATTGAAATAGCGACGAGCATAATGCTTAACGAGCCCGGAATCTACGTCTGGACAAATCAAGGCAAATTCTGCAATGTACGGTTTGTTGCGTAAAAATGGAATTGCCCGAACTAGAAGTCTGCTGCCCATGCTGTGAGCCATCAGACGTATTTTGATTTCCGGATCTTCCTTGCAGACAGCATCTAGCGAGCTAATCATGTCGTTGAAGTGCTCCTGGCTCCATTCAACATTATTTTCGTCTGAAGAATAGGAGCGTAGTTTGGCTACAGACGGCCACGAGTACAGGATGATTGGACGTTCCGCGTTGTATGCAAGCCAGGCAGCTGTGTGTGCGGCGCTACGAAATGAGTTCTTGTAACCGTGAGCAAAAACAAAAACGTTTTTGTCCGGTGTCAGTTCGCATTGCTCTTTCAGCGCGCCATAGAATTTGCTGGCGATTTCCTCTTGATTGCGACCGCTGGCAAGAGTGCTTGTTACCAGCCCTTGCGACTTCTCTTTCTCTGCAGACTGCCAGCCGATTCCCTTCAGGGCTTCGGTAATTGGTTTTTTATCGACGTTTTTGATTACTACATATGCATTACCAACAAATGGATCATGCAAACAATCGCCCAGATACTTTCTGTGCGGGCCGAAGTCAAAATTGGATTGCTTCGGGTCACCTATCAGATTTCTGTCGGTCACGAAAAATATGGGAACGCGAACGAATTTGCTTGCTGATTCTTCTGCAGATACCAAAGGGCAGAACATGAAATTGAATATAAATGCAAGCAGCAGAGAAGATAAAAGTGGACGCGTATTTTTCATGAAACACCAGCCCGTTAACATTTCAACAGTCTATCTGCAGCAAACAGGAGCAAAATTAAGCTGGCGTAATAAGCAATGCACATACATTAGTGATCCTGCCTTGAGCACCTTTAACCTTAGTGATAAGGTTCTAAGCCCACATCACAACTGAGGATAAGGCAATGCGCTCTTCCCTTTTAGCTCTTATGACCTGCGCAACCGTAATCGGCACGCAGCCCTGCGCTTTTGCATCGGGTACTGTCGATCATGGCGAAGCCGCCAATGCAGCCGATACTCAGGTAAAAGTTTGGCAAGCGGAGGAATGGGCAAAAACTCGTAATTCGCCCTGGTTGTCTAAAGATGATGCGGAAACCGACAAGAAAACGCACAGAGGCCCGGTGCGCAATTTCGTGAAGGCTGTAGCGAAAGGCACAGCTAAAGAGCTTGGAGCCAGTGCCAGCGACTTTGCCAAAGATATGGTTCTTGTTTTTTCAGTACAAGATATTGATCCATATGAAAAAAAGGGTCCGCCAAAAAATCGCACGGCAATTGTTCTTAAGTTCACCATGTTGGATGGCACCAGTTGTTTTTTGCGCCGTTTTCCCGATGGCAGCTATGCAATAGAAGACGGGTTCGCCGATGGCACGGTTCTGATTCCGCGCCAGGATACTAATGATTACTTAGTCAAGTATCCCAACAACACTCGCGGTCGCATGGTCAAACATGGAGACCATGTGACAATCTTTCGCCCGGACAATACCACTACTACCGTGGAGAAGGGAATGTCGGGCGGTTTCACCGTGCGCAATACCAAGTTTGGATACATGGGCGAAGCGCGCCCGGACAGCACCGGCATAAACTACGAAACCGGTCAGTGGTAGACATTTTCCGGTCTTTTCAATTGCGCTGACTGAACTTTCTGTCCAATTTCCAGCGACTACGTATATATCCCACTGGAACGGCCAGGCAATAATCAGTGAGGGATAGAAATGGCTCCTCAATTTGAGCTAGTAGATCCTCGTGGGCAGAATTACGACTTGCAGTCCAACACCGGTGGATACAACAACGGATTCAGCCAACAGCTTTTTGACGGCAGGCAACCCATCTGGGAGCGCGGTGGGCGCCAGGGCGGTTACGAGAATGAGCCGTCGTATCTTCGGTTCGATGGTTTTTCAAATCGCGACGGACGTTTTGAGAGAGTAAACGACTATCGCAACCCCGGCACTTTTGACAATCCTTATACACATTTGCAAAATGCTCACCAGACAGCCTCAGCTCACGGTGCGCAAGCAGCGATGCGCGAGTATCAGTCAGCAATTTCGGCAGCAGACAGAATTGATCAACGCCAGGTTGCTCGCGATATGGAAAGAAACGAACGGACTCTGCAGCAAGCCAGTGCGCGCATGATTCAGGCAGAACGCATGGGTGCTAACCGCCAGCAAATGCAATCCATGCGCGATCAAAAAGAAGCTATTGAGCGGCAGCAACAGTATCTAGACAGCATGCGAATGGCTCCGGTTTATGCAAGAGCCAATGCTGCGTTTTGTTTTATCGCCAAAGGCAACGATCAGACTTTCCGCATGGGCGAACATTTGCTCAGGCAAGCTCTCGCCATGAGTCCAGATATCGAATGGAATCACTATTTCAACGAACACCGCGACCGCGCTTATATGGAGCACAGCCGTCGGCTGGCTGACGACCAAGGGCGCCGTTATCCCGGAAGCAATAACCAGGAGCAAAGACCTTTGGCCGTCAATCCATACGAACCGCAAGTGCCGCCCCGCTATGAAGATCCTAATGCGAGCCGGACAAGGGAACAGAGACCACCACTACAGTGGCCGCCGGTAGGACCACAAAGACCGCCAGAGCGAGAGAATCCACCGGCTCCACAAAGACCGCCAGAGCGAGAAAATCCACCGGCTTCACAAAGACCGCCAGAACAACAAATACCTCCCGTAATTGATCCCAAGCCTGAAACTCAACAACCGGTCAAGCCGTTCGACCATACTTTGCTTGCACCATCAGGCAACCTGTACAGCCCGGCAGGACCTCCCGGACTAGGTGAATCGGCACCGGGTGAAACATTCACTTCCGAAAAGGACGGTAAAGGTGGATGGGATATCGACTGGCGCGAACTGACCACGAAGAAGACCGATGCCCAGGGCAATACGATTTACAACTATAAAGGTGAAATTGACGACAGCAATGGTTGGATTCTTGGTCTGGACGGCGATACCAATTTCACGGCAGAGGAGACCTGGAGCGCGGCTGGACAGATGCTCAGACGCGTCCTTACTTACGACGGCAGTTTGACTTACAAAGTGAAGACCGATAACGGGCCAAGAGAACTTACAGACGTCCACAAAATCACAACTACCTACAACGAGGCAACTAAGAAATTTGAAACAGAAATAGAATGCACAACCGGTGCAATTTATAAAGCCGAACTTGATCTGACAGGAAAAGTGACGAAGTTCACGGAAGCTCAGACGAAGGTAAATGACGAGGCTGTCGGCCTTCCACAGGCAAATGTCAGCAATTTCGCAAACAGCGGCGACACCTACCACGTAGCCCGGCCAATCGGAATCGGCGGAGCGCTCCCCGGATGGGCCGGCGGCGACAATGATGTCCTCGACTTCCGGACAACGCAGGTTGCACGAGCTTCAAACGGCAACGTAACCTATAAATACACCGGTGAAATCGAAGACAGCTCTGGTTGGACTCTGGGCATGAACGGCGATACTAATTTCGAAGGACAAGAAATACTTGACTCGAACAATAACCTAATAAGCAGTTTCATCAAATACGCATCGTCCAAAGACATGAAATTTATCGGAGTCGGCGGTCAACCGTTCGCCATATCTGATGTAGTCCAGGTCCGCACCAGCCGCGAAGCAGACGGCAATTTCACAAGCACCGTAACCGATAAGAAAGGCACAACCTGGACTATCAAGTTCAAGCCCGATGGCGCGGTAACAGAAGTTAAGTAAAACAGCTCAGAGGGTCCGCTCAGGTAACCACAACTGGCATGTGCGGTCCGTCTGATAGAGCTAACCAATCCCAGCACACAGGAAAAATTTCGATATGATTATTTTTGGGCTGCCAAGTATATTGCTGAGCATCGCACTGACCATAATACTGACTATTACCATGAACGTTTTACTCAACAGTGAAGCATAGAGTTAGATAGTGGCAACAAAAACCAGCTCCGCAGAGTTGAGTCAAAGAGCTCTTGCCAAACACAGAAAGAGATTTCTGCGTTTTTTTCCTGAGGGTTTTAAAGATCAACGCCACATAGACTGGGAAGTCACCTACAAAATGATCGCTCACGATTTGTGGGTGGAATTGCTCAGCGAAAAACAGTATCAGGCACTTTTGCGCGGTCGCAATTACGGTGAAATAGTCAATCGTGCGTTGCGTGTCGAAGCAAAAACAAATTTTTTGTTCTCGTTTGAAAAAATGGCATTGCGCGATGGCGTGAAAACCAGAGAAGGTGCAAAAACGTTTTCAGAAGGTTTGTTTCAACTTCTCCATGAGGGAGGTTCGCTCAGAGAACGCTTTGTGCAGTGGATAGTTTCGGTAGGCGAACTGCCTAGAAAAAAATCTCGAGTTTTGTCCTGGCCGGTATTGACTTTGTTTCCTTTCATTGCTCAGCCGACCAAGCACATCATCATGAAACCAACTGCCATGCAGAATGCGGCATTTGAATTGGGTTATGACCTCGATTATTCTTCCAAGCCAAACTTTCATACTTACGAAAGATTGCTGCATCTCTCCGAGTTAATCAAGGTTGAACTTGCAGATTTGAATCCGCGAAAACACCTGGATACGCAGTCATTTCTTTATGTGATCGGCTCGGCTGAATACGAACGATTAAGCTCCGAAGGCTGAGGCTGAGGCTGAGGCTGAGGCTAAGGCTGAGCCTCGAGAAATGCCCTTCTGCTGGCTGCCACTTGTCCCTACACCTTTAAAAGCGAAGGAGCGGCAAAGCTCAATTCTCAGACAAACTATTATGTTTGTACTCTGGCTACTTTGAGAATTTTGTTGAGGTGATCTTCCACAGGACCTAGTTTGGCAGGCTGTGCGCGAAATCCGATATAGCCATCCGGTCGAATCAGGTAGAGGCACTCTGAATCAGCACAGTAGATATGATGCACGGACAGGTCTGGGTCGAGAAAAACTTTTCCCGGGAAACGCAGCGATGGCATTTTGTCACTGGCTACAATCAGATGGCAGGTGACCAGACCACCAAACTGTTCGCCAATCGCCCAGGCGATTTTTTCAAGATTGCGATAGCCTGCGTCGGTCGGCTTTCCATCAAGCAAGAGAAGATTATGCGAAATGCCTCGAATTGCTTCGTAAACTCTGATTGGATTCAAGTCCTGATCGACCATCACTGCATCCGGTGCGCGGTCCCCTGGTAGTGGACCACGTGCAAACTCGATGTAACCCGGGATACTGGGTTTTTCGGAGTCTTCAGAGGGAGTCAGCTGAATCTCAGTCAGACCACGCTTTTCGGCAACAATGGGACTGCTCCGGTAGTTGACAGCCAGCATCGAGCCAACCTTGCGCATGCGCTGTTGAATGACTTCTTGCTGGGTCAAAAATGACATTACATGGTTGCGAATTTGCTGTGCCAGAGGATTGCGAAGAGTGGCGACTGTAGTGGCCAGATCGGTGCCTTTGAGGAGTTCCTGACCGACCGGATGGCGTTCTTCGTTGTAGCTATCGAGAAGCTTCTCGTCCCCAATTCCGCGTAATGCAAGTGCCAATTTCCAGCCCAGATTGAAGGCATCTTGCATGCCTGTATTCATGCCCTGTCCACCAACGGGACTATGGATGTGGGCGGCGTCGCCGCATAGAAATACGCGTCCCACTCTGTACTTGGACACACTTCTTTGATGGATTGTGAACCAGGCAAGCCAGACCGGAGCGTGCAATTTTACATTGCCGGGACCACGCCTGTCGGCGAAGACCTGCATGTCTGCAAGGCTGGGTGCCTCTCCAATTACTTTGGAGGAAGGCACATTGACGATGATGCGAAAACGTTTGTTACCCAGGGGAAATAAGACGAATGCTCCATCTTCGTGAAAGAAAGTCGAGATCTCGTTATCAGGAAGGTCCGACTTAACCAGGCAATCCACGAGTCCAAAGCGTTCTTCATACGCGCTTCCTTCAAACGGCAGCTCGAGAACTTTTCTGACCGTGCTGTGAGCTCCGTCACAACCGGCCAGCCACTGAAAGACCATTTGTTCTTCTTTGCCTTTTGCATTTTTAACCGTGACCGTGATGCCGCCTTTACCCTGGCTGAATTTGAGTAGTTCTACCTCTCTTTCGATTGTTCCTCCCTGGCTGACAAAATGCTCAGCAAGCAGTCTTTCAGTTTCCGTTTGAGGAATCATCAATGAGAATGGAAATGGAGACTGCAATTCCGCCATGTTCAAGTGCACGATCCGCTCGCCTGCATGATACAAGCTGGCTCCGTAGGCTGGACAACCGTGTTCAAGAAAGCGTTCTGCAATGCCCATGCTTTCGAGAATTTCGAGAGTTCTTGCGTGCAATACGAGGGCCCTGGATTTATCGCTGGGCACCATAGTTTTTTCAATTACGCGGCATGAGACACCCTGCCGTTGCAACTCGCAAGCCAGCATCAGTCCAGTCGGACCGGCGCCAACGATGAGAACCGGCATCTCTTGACTTTTGCCTGTCATGCACTATCCTCCCAAGAGACTGCAGTAATTTTAGGACTTTTCAGGCAGATTGAATGCTCTTAGGTGGCAATTCTAGACCACTTCAGATTCCTGGACTGTAATTTCTCTGAGCAAATCGGCAGGCAGGTAAGAGTTTATAAAGTGTCTTACAAGAATGGAATCTGCGCCGACGTGGAAGGAATTGGCTTTGTCTTCCACTAACCGGTCGGAAACTGTCACTCTTTCATGCTGTCTCATGTGTTCGGCCCATGATTCGACAAAAAATGTTTCCAGCTGTCGTTGCGGGTTCGATACGTCACAGAAGAGATGCCACTGGAAAGCTCCGTCACGGCGACGTTGAATGCTGAGAGCGGACATTGCCTCTGTAAATTCGGCCAGCGTGGCCGGATCGATTATGTATTCGACTGTGACTAATACCGGACCATGATTGGGATGCGGCTCATTGGCGAGTTTTGGATCTGACCAGTGATCGGACATAGTAGTGTCTATTAGTTCGGCAATTCCCAAGGGAAATGGGTGGCAGAGAAAAACGCTTACGACAAGCAGGCCGGAAGCTGCAATCAAGGGCATATCCAGACCGGTGTAAGTGGCGATCTGACCCCAGATGGCGCTCGTTACAGCAAAGGTGCCCAGAAAAACCAGTATATGAAATGCCAGTGCCCGTGCTCTTACCCAGGCTGGCGCAGTTTTCTGTGCGCCCATACTGAACATCGAGTTAACGATAATCCAGGAAACACCGGCACCGATCATGAACAAAGCGGCCGTGACCAGATTTTGCGCATATGCAAGTCCCAGCATTGCGCCGGCGAACAAAATCTTGCCGAAGCCGGTCACTTGATCGAGCGAAATGACGTTGCGAAGCCGCGGCAGAATTGCCGCTCCTATCAGTGTGCCCACGCCGAATATGGCAAGCAGCGTGCCATAGCCCAGCGAATCGAGGTGCAACTCTTGCTTGGCTATAAGCGGCAAAAGCCCCCACATAGCGCTGGTGCAGGCGGCATATGATCCCGAGCGAACCAGGACGGCTTTCAATGCGGGCGAATGCCTGACGAAGCGGAAACCGGCTCTGACTGCTCCGACCATGCGCTCGCGATGCCTGCTGTAAGGCCTTTTGGTCGGCTTCCAATTGAAAAAGACGATAAGCACGCCGACAAAAGAGAAGGCATTCAGAATAAACACCGGTCCGGGACCGAGCGCTGCCACTGCCAGACCGCCTAAGGCAGAACCCACACCGCGAGCGGTGTTGTAGCCCACACTTCCCAGTGCAATGGCCGGCTCTAATTTGTCTTTCGGTACCAATTCAGCAATGGCGGCGTTCCAGGCCGGACCTGTGATGGCGCCGCCTACTGCCAGCATGAAAGTGAGACCCAGTAGCACCCAGGGCGTGACCAGACCATAAATCGAAAGAATTCCGAGCGCGGCGGATGACACCAGCATCCACAGCTGGCCGATGATGAGAAGCTTGCGCTTATCTACAACGTCGGCAAATGCGCCTGAAGGAATTGCCAGAAGAAAGAAAGGTAAATAAGCTGCTGTTTGCAAGAGTGCAACCATCAACGGCTTTGGTGCAATTGACGTCATCAACCAGGCCGAGCCGACTTCCTGCATAAAACTGCCGACGTTGGAGACAACGGCGGCAATCCACAATGCTCTA
Organism: Candidatus Melainabacteria bacterium; assembly: GCA_020854255.1. Taxonomy (GTDB): domain Bacteria; phylum Cyanobacteriota; class Vampirovibrionia; order Obscuribacterales; family Obscuribacteraceae; genus QKMZ01. Next base: position 17,808 of record JADZFV010000041.1, read on the forward strand.
TAGACCGGCTCGCCCAGAGGCGACCACATCGAGCCTGCGGTGTTCATTCCCTTACAGACCAGGTACCCAGACAACGATTGAACAGGGTTAGCATGTCGCTCTGCTTCCAGCCGCTTGCAACCAGGCTCATTGTATAGAGATGATCGCCCTCCAGGCGGTAGGTCGACATTTGTCTGAAGGGAATGCCGCCTAACTCGAAAGTAAACTCCTGCAGCATACCTGCTGCGCCGCCACCCAGAGAGACATACTCTTGCCTGGCTCGTCTGTAGTTCTTGAGCGGTTTTAAATAACGCGTTTCAACAAGGGTGGCAATATCCTCTAGAGACATGTTGCGATCGCTGGGGCTCTTGCGGATCTGCAAGTCAGCATCGCCTTCTGCGGTTTTGCCGGAGATTTTGACAATTACTTCGGGCTCTGGATGCTGTGTGACCTGCCAGTCGGCAGGATAAGTTAAGCAGACCGGCCCGTCTTGAAAGAGAGAAAGGCGCGACCAGGGTTTGACTGCTTGTGATTCGGCGGGCTTCCGGGCGGTAATTGTGCCGCCTGTAAAAGTGATGCTTGTGAGAATCCTGTACATGTCCGGAAGATTAGCTTTGCTGGCTCTTTCCGGCATAGAAAGAATGGCTCGATAGACGCTTCCTGTTTGTCCGAAAAACACCCAGCGCTGCTGAAATGGCACGTCGCCAGCGCTGAACTGAATTACAAAAGAATAGCCATCAAGCGAATTGTTGTGCCCCAGTTTAATCCGCCTCGACGAAATCAACTTGTAGTCCTTGAACTGCGAAAAAACGAGGTTTTCCCAGAGGCGAGCGGCTTGACGGACGGGCATCCCCGGTGAATTATCGACTCCAAAAACGAGCTCACAGTTTTGCGAATCGATTTTGAAAAGCGTGTCCTTCTCAGGCGCTTCCTTCAATTTCCAGTGGAACGGATAAGAGAGTGTGAGCCCGGTTCTGGTGTTTCGGTAAGGAACCCATCGAAACTTGGATGGTGAAGCTGCATTGAGAATCTCAACTGGATCTTGTGATTGTACGGAAGTTTTTGAAGCGACACGTGCGATATTGGAAGGAAAACCGGTTTGCCTTGTTTCCACAATTTCCAGAGAAGCAAGCAAATCGGCCTTGGTCAATTGATTGGACCCGAACGCCTTAATGTCTCCTTTTGAAACGCTTACCTGGCTTAAATATCCGGCTCTCGGGCTGCCCACCTTGAGCGTTCCAAAACAGACCCTCGTTCTCACTGCATCCTGGACATTGTCGAATACACATTTTGCAATTAGAACAGCGTCAATTTTTAGAAGCCCGGCCGCCGCATTTTCGCGATCGTCACCATATACAGTGACAAGTGCTTGCTTGTCGGCTATTTGAACCGACAGTTTGGAATCCGGGGCAAGAACTCCAAGCTTGCGGATGGCGGCTTCAATCTTGTTGTTTGCCTGAGCCGAAGGATCAAGATTGCTCTGGGGCGCAGAAACATTTGCAGCCGGCGCATCTGCTCCGCTTGCAGATCGAGCCACAGCAGAAACGGCAATCACGGCTGCCAGTATCGAGCTTCTCAATCTCATGGGCGTCAAGACCATTTTGCCGTCAGGGACATCAGCCTTCCGTTTTTACGTGACCTTGAACACCGACTTGAAGAATTTGGCGATCGGATCGTAAAACTCATCCACTACCCGTTCTTTGAGGGGAATGATGGCGTTGTCGGTTATGTGAATATCTTCCGGGCAAACTTCCGTACAGCATTTTGTAATATTGCAAAAACCGATACCCGCATCTTCCTTGACCATCTTCAAGCGATTTGCGCCATCGACTGGATGCATCTGAAGACCAGCCAGTCTGACCATAAAACGAGGTCCATAGAAACCGTCCTTGCGATTGTGGTCGCGCAGCACGTGGCAGACATCCTGGCAGAGGAAACATTCGATGCACTTGCGAAATTCTTGCACGCGCTCAATGTCTTCTTGATAGATAACCCAATTAGCATCCGGCTTCGGAGTAAACGGAACGATTTTTTTGTTTACTTCATAGTTCCAGGAAACATCAGTAACCAGGTCTTTTATATGAGGAAAAGTCTTGATCGGCTGTACGGTTATTTCTTCGCCGGGTTCGAATTTATCCATACGCGACTTGCACAATAGCTGCGGTTTTCCGTTCACCTCAGCTGAGCAAGATCCACATTTTGCCGCCTTGCAATTCCAGCGCACGGATAAAGATGGATCGATGTTTTGCTGGACATAGTGAATAGCGTCAAGGACCACCATGCCTTCTTCAATCGGGACTCTGTAATTTTCAAAAGTGCCTGTGTCTTTTTCACCGCGAAACACTTTCAAATTTGCTTCAGGCATTAGCAGTCTCCTTCTTTACGAAAAGCTTTTTCAGGTCGGCGGGCATCTCAGGCAGCGCAGTCTTTTCAAGCTTCATGGAGTCTCCATCTTTAGAAATTGCCGTATTGAATTTGCCCAACTCAGCATCAGTTTTTTCAAAATCTTCCCGGCTATGAGCGCCGCGACTTTCTTTGCGCGATAGCGCGCTCAGGGCAATCGCTTCTGATGCAATCATCATGTTCTTCAGGTCTCGGCACATATGCCAGCCCGGGTTGTATGCCTTTGAACCTTTGGTAGCAACCTTACTTACTTCCTTTTTTAATTCCTGAAGCTTTTGAATACCGACTTTCAAATCATCTTCGTTTCTATAAATCCCGACATATGTGCTCATAATTTGATTCAGGTGCTTGTGAACTTCATATGGGTTTTTGGCATCGGCATTTTCTGCTTTCTTGAATGGTTCTTCCATTTCCTGAATAGCCGCTTCAATTTGATCGTTGGCACAGGCAGGCGAAACAGACAATTTTTTCACATATTCTGCTGCTCCAAGACCTGCTAAACGACCGAAAACAATCAAATCGGAAAGCGAATTTCCGCCCAGCCTGTTGGCGCCGTGCATGCCCCCGGAGCATTCGCCTGCGGCAAATAGTCCCGGCACCTGGGTCATTTGCGTATCGGCATCGACGCGTATGCCGCCCATGATGTAGTGCATTGTCGGTCCAACTTCCATAGGCCCGGCGGTGATATCCACATCGGCCAGGTCTTTGAACTGGTGGTACATGGAGGGCAGTTTTTTGCGCACGCGAGCCGGGTCTTGATAGCTTATGTCCAGGAAAACCCCGCCGTGCGGCGAACCCCTTCCTTGTTTTACTTCGTTATAGATGGCGCGGGCGACATTATCGCGTGTGGATAATTCCGGCGGCCTTCTGTCTGCAGTTTTTAAGCCTGCGATTGCCGCCTCGACCCAACGCTTTGATTCTTCGTCGTCGGCGGAGAAAAGATCTTTGGTACCTTCCGGGAGATAATCGCGCATAAAGCGCTTGCCTTCGCTGTTGGTAAGAATGCCGCCTTCGCCGCGCACGCCCTCGGTGACGAGAATACCTCTTACACCTGGCGGCCAGACCATGCCTGTGGGGTGGAATTGCACGAATTCCATATCAATGAGTTCGGCGCCTGCGTCATAGGCGAGACCCTGACCATCGGCTGTATATTCCCAGGAGTTCGACGTGACGGTAAATGCTTTGCCGACACCTCCTGTGGCCAGAACAATCGCTTTGGCTTTGAAAAGAACGTAGCGGCCGTCTTCTCTGTAATATCCGAAGGCACCCGAAACTTTATCACCGTCTTTAATCAGCTTGGTGATTGCGCATTCCATATAGACCGCAAAACCACGGTGCACTCCCTGGTCTTGCAGGGTGCGGATCATTTCCAAGCCGGTGCGGTCACCGACGTGGCAGAGCCGCTTGTACTTGTGTCCACCGAAGGCACGCTGAAGAATGTCACCTTTTTTGGTGCGGTCGAACACAGCACCCCATTCTTGCAATTCCCGTACTCTGTCGGGCGCTTCCTGCGCATGCAATTGAGCCATGCGCCAGTTGTTCATCATCTTGCCACCATTCATGGTGTCTTGAAAATGCACTTCCCAGTTATCTTCCGGATCGACGTTACCGAGCGCCGCCGCCACTCCGCCTTCGGCCATTACAGTGTGGGCCTTGCCGAGCAGCGACTTTGAGACAAGACCGACATTCATGCCTTGCGCCGACGCTTCGATTGCTGCCCTCAGCCCGGCACCGCCGGCGCCGACAACCAGGACATCATGTTCGTGTGTTTCGTAATTTGTCATTGCCATGGACCTTTATTAAAAGAAAATGGGATTGGGAAAAACTCCCGCACATACTTGACGAATATAGAAGTCGGTAAAGCCGACAGAGAAAAGCGAAAACCAGGCCCAGGCCATGTGATGTTCATTCAGCCTGGTGACAAATTCCCAGACTTTGAATCGCGTTTTTGTCGATTCGTTGGTACTGAAGCAATTCAGGCCGCCGCCGGCCAGGTGCCTGTATGCGTGGCAACCGAAGGTGTAGCCGGAGAGCAGATAACAATTGACGAACATGATCACGGTGACAAGATCGAGGTGAAATGTTGGTTCGATCAGGGATTTGAATGCGTCGTACCAGAGGATCACCAAAACGACGACGGCGAGATAGAAAAAATATCGGTGCAGGTTTTGCAAGACAAAAGGAAATGCTCTTTCTCCCGTATATCCCTTGTCACCCCAGACTTTTACTCCGCAAGCTGGAGGAGTCAGGAAATAGGCACGGTAATAAGCCTTTCGGTAGTAGTAGCAGGTGGCTCTGAATCCGGCCGGTATCCATAAAATCAGGAGCGCGGGAGAAAAAGGAAACCAATCGAGAACAATTTTCGGCGAGTAAAAGGGAGAAATAATCGACCCGATTTCATAGTAGTTGTTTTCAAATGCGCGATAAGTCGCGTAAATGCCGAATATCGTAAACCCGGTCGCCACCAGAAGCGGAGCCAACCACCAGGTGTCATGGCGAGTGGTCATTCCCGTGTGCGGATGCGTGCTTGCTGTACTTGCTGTTGCTGCCTTAGTCTCGTTCATAGCTTCAGTCCTTTCCAGTTGCTTGCTTTGGGCAAAACTGGATTTGTCCTTACGGACATACTCTTCGTCGCACGTTTGGCGATCCGGAGAGCATCAGAACTAACAGCATCCCGACGAAAACCGTGCCTCACAAAAGGTGTGGAGGCGGCTTGGGTTCCCCGAATCGAACTTCTTTAATTATATCAACTGGCAGGGCTCAAACCCGATTGATGTGAACTTTCCCGCCTGCAATCTAGAAAAAATTGCGCTCATATTTTAGGGATGTCATCAGCTATTGGCTTGTGCCGGCTGTAATATTTAGATGGCAATATCCAATCGCTTTCTTGCCGATAAAACAGCGATATCCAAAGCGATTACGGCGTATGTGCAATTCGAATGATTCTCAGTGAGCCGGAACTAATAGTCTGAGCAGTCGTCTTCACCCATACGAAAGTTCGTATGGAATCCGTTAGCAAATTGACACAAATTACATGCGCAATCGCTGTATGAAGAGCAACCAACTGATGACAGCCCGAGAAAACAAATATACGCACGACAAACACGGGGATTCTCCTGTTTTCAAGCGCTGTTTGCCGGTAAATCGCAAATGAGATTTCTTGAATCTCTGTCTAATTAAGGCGGAGAGACAGTCATTCCTCAAGCAGCACTCCAGTTCGAAAAAAAGACCGGAGATAGTGACTAAGTAAGTCTGGGAGTTTTGAAATGAAACGAGTCAAATCGAGTCAGAAAGCACAAGCAAATAATCAATCGAATTCACTGAAGCATCGTCACATGGTTACGCAACGGCTTGATGAATCGATTCCTCTGGACTCAAAAGAGTGGCAGGCAGTCGAGCAAATCTTGATGCGCCTGACTGAGTTCGCGCCCGAAAGTCTGATCACTGAATGTGTAAATGCAATTGCAGTCTATGCTGACGAGCAAGCTCAGCAAGGCTATATTCTCGGTCAGGATGACTTGATCAAACAACTCAAATCGCGTGCTGCATAAATAGGTTTAACTATTGGGTGGGCTTAGCACTGTTTGTGTCTCTATCTCTTGTGAATAGCACTCTTGTGGGCAGTCTGTGCACGTCGTTTCCTTCATTGATCCAGGCAATGTCGGTCACCGCCATTGTGAAATCCTGATAGTAATTGCTGCTGAAATCCACTTGTATTTGCGGCGCATGTTTGTGCATTTGTTTTGCAAAATAGAGCTTCTCTCTTGAATCCCAGGGCATGTATCCCATTTTTACTTTCTGTAGGCACGGATATTTGACCAGCGACTTCCAACATTGCGGTGTGACCTTCAAACCGCTTAAATCCAGCCTTTTAAGCGTTTTCGAGCTAGACAGTGCCGCAATTCCTTTGTCAGTCAAATCATAATTGAGCATCACGCACAATGTTATCAGTTTTGATTGCCGCAAGTAGTCCATGTCTTTGTCCGTCAGATGGCAACGGCACATTATCAATTGCTTGAGCTTTGGAAACCTGGATATGTTACGGGTCAACTCAGAGCTTTGCTTTGCACCTGTTAAATCTAATGCCCAGAGATTATCCGGCTGCAGATATATGAGTAGGTCTTTCAAGTTCGCATTGGTCCATGCCAAATTCAAATAGCGAAGTTCCTTCAAGTTGGTCAGCATCGGATAATCGCTTGGCTCAATTTTCGTATCGTAGAGATTGAGAAGCTTGAGTTGGGAGAGTTTTCCGAGAGCCTTGAAGAAGGCAGGATTGTATATTGAACTGCAGTCCAGATCCAGAAGAGTCAATTCGTCAGGTGCGAATTTCTCCAGGTATGCCGCGTTCTTGACCAAATTTTCATTAGCCACAAAGCCAATCGGCTCATCATTGGGAATTGATCTTTTCCCAATAGCATCCACCTTTTCCCCTCCCCCTGTAAGCAGACTGCCCAGCTGTTCTTTTTGAGGAAAGAAATAATCTCGCTTCAGACCATTAGGAGTAGACCATAGTTTGCTCTTCGCCACCTTCTCTTCGTACTCCGGATTGGGCGCACCCAACTGTCTAAGAGTAGAAATTGTCTTGTCCTGACTGGTCTCACTTGCATCAGAGGAATTTGAGCCATTGCTTGAATTTGGTCCGGCCAGTTCTGAATCATTTGAATTTTTTGAGTCCTCTGTTTGTTTGCCTCCCTTCGCAGGGTTAAGGGCTTTTTCGGCTTTAGAGTCATGAAGTGGGTTTAGAGAATTACGATCTTCGAAATACCGATTAGAACGCTCTACCGCACCTTGCTTTCCAGGAGCTATGATCAGAAAACTGGTTAAAGCTCCCATTGCAAAAACAACTGCTAAACCAGCCAGGAGCATGCACATCACGGGAACAGTAAGCATCAATTCTCTTTCCGGCCGCTTGCACTCGACTCGCTTCAATGATTGGGTTTGATCGAATGCCGGTAGACTGTTCTGGGATTCTTCATTGAGCCGGCGCTCCAGCTGAATCAAGTCCTTGGCCAGTGCCTTGGCGGTCTGATAGCGATTATTAGGATCCTTTTCTAACAGTTTGCAGACAATTTCTTCCAGTATGTATGGATAATGCGTGCCGAGAGAAGCTTCCTTCAAGGAGAGCGGTTTTTCTCCTTGATGTTGCATCATGGTTGAAAGAGCCGACTCGCCTATAAACGGCGGAGCCCCGGTCAGTGTTTCGTATAAAACACAACCCAGTGAATAAAGATCGCTTCGATGATCGACGGCAATACCTGTGCACTGCTCGGGGCTCATGTACAGCGGGCTGCCGAAAATCTCTCCGGTTTTTGTCAGAGTTTGTTGATTGAACTCGTCAACACCGGTCAATTTCGCAATGCCGAAATCCACAACTTTGACTGTCTCTGTATCATCGGATTTACGCGAAACCATTATATTGCTGGGTTTGATGTCCCTGTGCACGACATGGCTTTCGTGTGCGTAGCTAATAGCAAATGCCACCTGGATAAAGATCTTGACAGCACGCTCAACAGGCAACTGCCCCAGTCGTTTTATTTCGTCGGCAAGAGTGACGCCTTCCACCAATTCCATGAGGAAAAACGGTTGTCCGCCCGGCAAAAGGCCGAACTCGTAAACCTTAAGCAGATTGGCATGATCGAGCAGGTGGGCGGCTTTGGCTTCATTTTGAAAACGGCGCCAGTTGCCGTCGGCTGATTGGAATTTGTTTAGGCATTTGAGAGCAAATTGACGCTCCATAAGCAAGTGTTCGACGCGATAAACGCTGCCCATACCACCTTGACCGAGCAAATCTATGATTTTGAACTTTTCCAGTACGATCAGCCCGGGCTCCAAAACAACAGGCGTCATAGCGAAAAGAGACATGGTGTTTTCACCGATCGTCTCAGAGCCGTTTGGAACCTCGCCTTTTACGGGCGTGGCGTTTTCAGTCTCTTTGAGCTCGTCTACCATGCGCTGGATGCCAATAGTTGTCGAAAGTAGAATGGTGCCCTGTTGTAGCGTCTAAGCCGCAAGCGGTTTCATCGTCTATGAACGATCCATGCCTACTTCTTACCATGTTCTGGCTCGGAGTATATAAATCAAATCGGCTACTGATCGCGATGCGGGAGGGTAATGAACTTGGCCAGGTTGAGATCGATGTGGGAAATGGCGCCATTTCCAGCCCAGAGAAAGTCCGGCATGGCCGAGGCCAGATCGCAGGTATTAACATCCGTCAAAATCAATTTGACCCTGGGTCTGCTCTTCTGCATGAAGCCAATGAAACCTTCTTTGCTGGCATCATCAAGAAACATACGACCGATTTCGACTGTTTTCAAGTTCGGCATCCGAGCGAGGTATTTGCTGCAACCAGGTGTAACTTTCGTTTTCGAAAGATCGATCCACTCGAGACTTTTCAGAGGCAA
>JADZFV010000042.1 GCA_020854255.1 Candidatus Melainabacteria bacterium
GCTTTCCGGACCGGGCAAACTTTTCATTCACAATTTCTGCTTGCCTCGATCACACTATCGGTAGTATCGTAATCACAACGAAATTTTGCGAATCGAGTGGTCCCCACTCTAGCTGGCAGATAAAGCCCGGACATGCTTTGCATAGTCACAAGGGCGAAGCTAGCGCGTATTTAGACATATTAGCTTTGCTGCAAGCCAAGCCAACGAATAGCCCTCTAAATGGGGGCTCTTCGTGGCGCAGCAGCGTCTGTGTCTTGGCATCGTTTCAAATACACACAACACACATTCCATAGAAGGGAACCGCCGCATATGATGACAGTTCAAAAGGAATTGAAATCAAATTCTCAGCAAGCCCAGGCAGCCGTGCCGGGTCAGGTGCAGAAGGAAGATTACACTCACCGTTATTGGGAGTCTACTCAAGAGACTCTAGTTGGTTTATATGCGAAGCGGGATTCGAAAACCGGCTTGCCCGTTGAAACCGTCAACGACATCATTCACAGAGTCGCTACATCGGTTGCAGTTGCCGAACTTAAGTATGTACTTACACCGCAAGAGTTGATAGAAATCGATCTCGAGCAGGCCCTCAAGCATCCGAAAGTCGTTCAATGGGCGCTTACTTTCGCAGACTCGATCGGCAATCAACGCTTCTGGGCTAATACCCCCGCCAACATCAACGCCGATCCCGCGGTAGCCCTGAACGTCCTCAAATATTGGGCGCACGGAAAGAGTGCTCAAATCAAAGAAGAAGATATCTGGAATCGCTCTGAAGAACTGAGATTGGCTGTCATCAACAACAATGTAACCAAGCTCAACGATCACGAAGTGCAGATGGGCGAATTGGCAGCCAACTTGCGCGGCACAGGATGTCTGGCTGCATGCGGCGTAGCGTATGTTATCGACAGCCTGGAAGGAATTCAGGAAGCCGCTCGCATCGAAGCGTTAGCCGCTAAGGCAGCCATGGGAATGGGTCTCAACACCTCGACCTTGCGCCCCTGGTCGTCGATTATTTCTAATGGTGCGGCGGCGTCCGGACCAGACCGCTTTTATGAAAAGACCATCGCTAAGGCAGTGGAGGCGGTCGCCCAGGGCGGGCGCCGTGGTGGAGCGCTTATCGAATTGCGCAACTCCGATCACCCGGACATTTTGTTCTTCATCGATAAGAAAAAACTTTTCCCGCCGCCCAGCCTGTCGAGCATATACAAAGAGATGCTCTGCTTCCAAAAGCAGAATTCCGGCGAAGATTCGATGTCGTACAAAAAACGCATTCTCTCGCTTGCCGAGCAGAAGTACGGCGAGCTCTATCATCAGTACATCGAGCGTCAAAACTATTTGAAAAATACGAACATCACGGTTTTGGCTATGCCCGGCTTCATGGAAGCAGTGAAAGAAAAACGCTTTATCCAGACTACCTTCATGAAAGAAGCCTGGACCGGTGCGGTTTACGATCCGCGCAAGCCGGTGATAGACGAAAAAACAGGCGCCATCAAGGTAAACAAACTGACCAAAGAGCCGACTTACGAAGAGTACTCGGTGGATATCCTGAAATTCCCCGAGTCGCTTGAAGCAGCGCGTCAGGTTAAAAATGCTGTTGTGGAAATCACCGATCGATTTGTGCGCGTCAAATCGCATTTCTATGCGCCAGAAGTTTTCCAGCGCATCGTTGAAGGTATGCGCGATTCGGGTGAACCGGGTATTGCCTTCTACGAGGCGGTCAACAACGCCAACGCCAACGACCACGCATACGACCTTACGACCTGCAATCCTTGCGGCGAGCAATTCTTGCCTGCAGGACCGGGCAAAGACGGTCGAACCTACATGGGCAACTGCAACCTCTCCTCTATGCATGCTGCCCATGAAGAATTCTTCAGCCCGGACGGCACCTACAACATGCAAGCAATGCGCGCAGTAGCACGTGTTCAGCAGCGCTTCATGGATAACGTCACTGACGTGAGCTGGTATCCAATTCCGGCGCAAAACATGACTGCCCGCATGGAAAGACGTAATGGAGGCGGATTCGCCGGCATTGCCGAATACCTCTCGAGGCTGGGCCGCACCTTCGGCAGCGCCGAAGCGCTGGAAGCGACCGAACTGCTTTTCCGCGAATACACTAAAGCCTCTACGGAAGCATCCGTAGAAATGGCTAAAGAACGCGGTGTATACCCGCTCTGGGAAGGCAGCAAGTTCCAGAAGAAAAACCTGCGCGTGCGCAATTCATGCATGACCAACAATGCCCCTACAGGCACACTGGCTCAGGCTCTGCAAACAAGCTGGGGCGTCGATCCGCACAACGGCATCGTATTCTCCCGCAAAGTACGCTCGCGTTTTGTCGACTTCGTCGCTCCGGGCTTCAAAGAAGCCATGATCAAGGCGGAAGCCTGGCCAAAATCGGAAGACGAGCAACAGGCGCTGATGAAGAAGATCCGCAACAATCACAAGTCCTGCCAGGGCATTGCGGAAGTTCCGGAGGCCGTGCAAAAGGCCTTTCCGATTCGTGTTGAAATCGAGCCGGAAGCATACATCCGCCATCTCTCTGCCATTCACCAAGGCGCCGAAGAATTCCCCGAAACTTTTAACTCGGTCTCCAACACCTGCTCGATTCCTCTGGACTCAAGCGAGCAAGCCGTTTACGACTCGACCATGCTGGCATGGAGCCTGGGCGTCAAAGACATCACTTTCTATCCGGACGGCTCGAGATTGAGCCAGCCGGTAGAGAAGATCGCCAAGGAAGACTACGAGCGTGAATTCGACCTGCTCACTTTGCTCGGGCATTTCGAACGCCGCAACGTTGAGGCGGAAGAAACTGCCGGCCAGACCTACAAAGTGCGAGTGGGTGCGCCGGACGGCAATTCGACTCTGCATGTCAGCCTCAATCACGAAACGACAAGACCCGGCGAGCTCATTGAAATTTACGCTCGCATGGGTAAACCGGGGGCTGTGGAATCAGGATTGTTCGAAGCAGTCGGCCGCCTTTCTTCAGCCTTCCTGCGTTATGCCGCTGAATTCGGCGAAGAAGAACGGGTTAAAGCTGAAGACACCATTGTTCACCAGTTGGTAAATATCCAGTCCGGTTACCCCGCCTGGTTCAAGTTCAGTGACTCCGAAAAACCTGTGGTCGTCCAATCGCCTTGCGATGGATTGGCAAAAGCGATTCAACACTACAGGCGCGTACACTCCAAACCGGGTGAAGCCAGAGTGATGGAAAACCTGGCCCAAGCTGTAAGCCACCAACAGCCAGCCATGGCGATTGAAACGAGCAACACCGAATTGACAGGAAGCGCCCGCGCACTTGCCACATGTAGCAAATGCGGGGCCGGCGATTGGCTCAAGATTGACGGCTGCATGGTCTGCCAGGGCTGCGGCTTCAGCAAGTGCGGATAAGAC
>JADZFV010000043.1 GCA_020854255.1 Candidatus Melainabacteria bacterium
AACGGCAAAGGAAAGTTTGGCGATCGCATGGTGCATGAGCGCATTTTTGTCGACGGCTCGGTCGGCGATCTGCGGTATCCCATGCTGCATTACAGTTATAGAAACGTGGATGAGTTCACTCAAGCGATGGATAAATATGCGCGACTCTCGGCGCAGGAGTACAAGCAGGATGGTTCCAAAAAGTGGCGTGCCAATCCATTGAATGAACTTCTGCATCCGGCATGGACTTTCTTTGCCCGCTATATTCTCAGGCTTGGATTCCTTGATGGCAAGCTGGGCATCGAATTGAATTTGATTTACAGCAATTACGTGCGCAACAAAATACGCTATTTGCGGGAACTGTCGTAACAGCGTAACCCTCTCTCTGTCGCCCGGTTCAAAACCGCCTCTAAGCGTCGTCCATGATTTCGCGCATGATGCTCTCGTAGCGCCTTAGATTCTGCTCGTAGACAGATCGCTCTGTCGCTTTGGCGGAATCTTCCACCAGCGATTTGCCCAGCCATGGTGCATGTTCTACCAGGACTTCCTGAGCAACCCAGCCGCGCACGGTCAAGGACTCCCAGCTCGACACGCCCATTGAGCTCAAGTCATACCGCACTACCTCCGCCTGAGCGGCTGTAATGATGCTTTTCTCTATCAGCGTTGCCAAAAGCGCTTCAGATTGCTTTTCTTGTTCTGAAGTTGTGCTCATTTGGCGAGCTTATTGAATTTCGATATCTACGCGTTTGCCATGACGGCTGGCTGCCGCTCTGACAAGATTACGCAGGGCGGTAATTGTCTTGCCGTCCTTTCCGATCAACCTTCCGGTGATGGTCGGTTCGCAAGTGACACCCAGACGGCAGCGTCTGGAGCCCATCATCTTCCGGTCGAATTGAAGCGCGTCTGGGTCGCGCGCCAGGACGCGCAAAATATACTCGGCTAAATCTTCAGCCGCTGTAGATGAGCTGGGCGGACCTGAGGGTCGGCCTACGCCGTAGCCGCCGGGGCGCCTGCCGCCGCCGCCTTTCTTATAAGGCTTGCCACTGTATCGCTTGGCTGGGCCCCGTTTTTCATCCATCTGTCTACCGCTTCCTGGTCGAGTTTGAGATCCTTAGAACGCGGATTGTAATATCCGAGTTCTTCCAACGGCTTGCCGTCACGGCGGCTGCGTACGTCTACTGCAACGACTCGATAGTGCGGAGCTTTCTTGGATCCAACTCTCTTAAGTCTGATCTTTACCACTGAAAAATTCCTTTGAACTTTGATTTCTTGCCAACGCTTTGTCTGAGAATGCACATATTAATGCGAATGGATATTCTAGCAGGTGCCGTATACCGGCAAGGGTTGCAAACACGTATATTTGCGAGATTGCAAAGAACCCGGTAACACTTGTCCTATTTTTTCTTCTTTTTCTTGTAGTAGCCGCCTCCGATGCCGCCAGGATAGCCAGACGGGGGCTTCTTCTTGGGCATGCTGCCCGGCAGTCCGCCCGGGAATCCAGGAGGTAAACCTCCGGGCATGCCGCCGGGCATCGGAGGCATTCCCGGTCTTGCGCCACCGCCCAATCCGGCCATGAGGTCCGAAAGGCTGCCACCGCCGCCTTCTGAGCCCCCCGCGCCAGCGCCAGGCATGCCCGGGAAGCCGCCGCCGAAGCCACCCATCATCTTTCTAAATTGAGACATCATGCCGCGCATCTGTTCAAACTCATTTAACATTTGCCCCACTTCGGAGTCCTTGAGCCCGGCGCCTGCTGCGATTCGGCGCCTGCGACTCATGGTGATAATCTCGGGCATACGCTGTTCTTCCAGTGTCATCGAGTTAATAGCTGTCTCATAAAGCCTCATCATCTTGTCGCCGTGCTCGGCAATCTTGGCTTGATCGGCGCTGTTGATGCCGAACATGCCGCCGATACCCATCATCTTCATGAGGTCGCCCATATTGCCCATCTTCTTCATCATCTTCTGAGATTTGATGAACATTTCAAGGGTGAAATCGCCTTTTAGCATCTGCATTGCGACTTTTTCCGCTTCTTTCTCGTCAATTACCTGCTTTGCTTTTTCGACAAGCGAGACAACGTCGCCCATGTCGAAAATCCTGCTGGCCATGCGGTCTGGATAGAAGGCATCGAGATTGTCCAGCTTCTCGCCGTTGCTTATGTATTTGATCGGTCTGCCCACTACTTCGCGAACCGAGAGTGCCGCACCGCCCCTGGCGTCACCGTCGACCTTGGTCAAAATGATTCCGGACACATCCAGCTGAGTGTTAAATGTCTCAGCCACATTTACCGACTCCTGTCCGGTCATGGCGTCGATTACCAAGAGTTTTTCCGAGGGCTCGAAGGCACGATCGAGGATCATGATTTCAGCCATTAATTCAGTGTCGATCTGCAAACGTCCAGCCGTGTCGATGATCACCGGTGAGTTTTTATTTTCACGTGCTTGAGCAAGCGCTTGTTCGGCGATTTCATGCACGTCTTTGCTTTCGAGATTGGCGAAAACAGGCACATCTATTTGATTGCCCAATGTTTGCAGCTGAAGAATCGCCGCCGGGCGTTGCACGTCGCAAGCCACCAATAGCGGTGACATCCCTTCGTCTTTCAATTTCTTTGCCAGCTTCCCGCAAGCGGTAGTTTTGCCGGCGCCTTGCAAGCCTAGAAGCATTACCACTGGCGGGTTGCCTTCCAGTTTGATTGGTACGTTTTCACCGCCCAAAATTTCAATCAATTCATCATGAACGACTTTGATGAATTGTTGTTGGGGCGAAACAGATTCTATAACTTCTGTGCCCAGTGCCTTCTGGCGGATGCGGCTGATGAACAGTTTCACCACCTTCAAGCTGACGTCCGCTTCCAGAAGCGACCTTCTTACGTCGGCAATGGCCTCTTCGATGTTTTCTGCAGTCAGCTTCGTATCGGTACTAAGCGAACGCATTGTGTTTTTCAATCGGTCGCTCAACTGGTCAAACATGCTTCAAATACCTCTCGTTGTTTGCTTCTTGTCTGTTCTGTGTTTGTCTTTGCCGGTTGAAAAAATTTGGTGTGTTCAGTTTTTCTTCTTGGACTTTCGCTTTTCCTTCACATCTTCGGGATGAGCAAGTTCTTGAATGTCTACGACTTTTTCGTCGATTTCCGGCGGGTAGATGAGCCAGAATGACTCGTAGTTTCCTCTCACCAGGGCGCCTATTGTCGGAGACAGTTCGGAGAGTTCGGAGACGATACCCGTGTCCGTTCTGATGACGATATTCGTCTCGGGATGGACAGACTCAGGGCGGTAGTAGTCGTAGGGACGAAAGCCTGTTGACTCGACGGCGACGTAATAGTCAGGATCCATGCCATATGCCTTCACCAATTCTTTGGTGTGGTTTTGCACCTGCTCGATCAAATTCTGGAATTTTCCATTGCCATTTCCGCCGCCTGTCGGCGGCATGATGCGCACTGATTTGAAAAGCCTGCGATCTAGAAAACGCCTGGCTAGATCTTTCAAAACCTGGTCATTATCATCGGTCCAACGCTTTATGTGATAGGTCATTTGCACGTCATCGAGGGAGAGATATTCGTCGACTGTCAGAGTTTCACCATTCAACCACTTAGCTGTCGGCTCATCCATGAAAACGAATTTGTGGTTTGCTTCCATCAAGTGTTTGACGCGCTTGAGGAGTTTGGCAAGATGCGCACGAGCAGCCAGATTTTTGCGATGATAATAAACCTGTGCATACATCGAATAGCGTCCGAACAAATAATCTTCGACCGCTGTTTGACCTTTCTCTCCCACTACTTCGATTCTGTCTTTTTCTTCGTTGACTTCCATCGAGCGCAGGATGCGTTGAAGGGCAAGATGCCCATAGGCAGTGCCAGTCATATAACTGTCTCTGAGCAAATAGTCGAAGCGGTCGCAGTCTAGTTGACTGGAGACAATGTGTGAAAGGTATTTTGGATGGTGCTCTTTCTTCAAGAGTTTCACAATTTTTTCCGAGAGGCTTGGAACCTCTGTGAAGCCGTCGAGAACTTTTCGCACTTCTGTATCGCCAGAGATGATGCGGCACGACCAATCCTCGTGATCGTAATGAAGGATTTTTTCCGTGACATGGCTGTACGGTCCGTGACCGATATCGTGCAAAAGCGCCGATGCCAGAATCAGGGGGCGATGTTGTTCGATGGAAGGGGTTTTTTCCTTGAGCATGTCTATAAGTTGTGAGGCAACATGCATGACACCGACTGAGTGAGTAAAACGCGACCCTTCCGCGCCCTGGAAAGTGAAATAGGAGACGCCCAATTGATGAACACGGCGCAGGCGCTGGAATTCGCGGGTATCGATCAGGTCCATTACCAGTCGCTCGGCCGGCACGCGCCTATCCAGAACAATGTCCTGGTGGATGGGGTCGAGATACGTGCGCTTGTTGGCCATATTGAAAACCTGTTTCTGAAGAAGCCCTGTGCACGGACTGGCAAGCACCGTCGTCCTGGCAAAATGAGCCGCCCGCTTGCAGCGAGCAGCCATATTATACTGGGCTTACAGTTGAGATATCCTTACGAGCGGGGCGCTGTGCGTTCCAAATGTACATAATCTAAAAACATGGCGCTGCTTGAGAAAAGTAGAGTTCTGCGTCCTCCGCCTGATATGCCTATCTGGGTGAGGTGGTTGGACGCGCTTTTCAGCGCGCTGTCCCTGATTGTTTTGTCACCGCGCGCAGTGTTGCGCAACGCCTGCTACTACAACGACTTGAGGTCGCGTTGCGACCGATGGGATCTGGTGAAACGACGGTATGTGCTGGCTCAGCTGGAAAACCCCAGGCAGCCTTAGAGCAAAAAACTAAGTTTCTGGCTGCAGTTTCTTTCGTTTGCCGGACAGGGCTATTGATGCAAGTGCCAGCGCAATTGCGGTGCCGAGAACCGGTTGAGAGATTTTGTGCAGCTTGTCGAATTTGGCTACCACTTCTGCGTCCGACTTGAGTTGGGGCAGCATGTCAGCCATCGGTGCCGTCAGTCCCAGCGCGAAAAATAATACCAGAATGGCGCTTAAGGCGCTGGTTCCATATCGCGCAAAAGTGCACTTGCCTTTTTCCGGATTGGTGAAGAAGTCTGCTGCTTCACTGACAATGAGGGCAATTGCCGCTCCCAGTGCCAGCTTACTGAAGTGTATAAAAAGAGGCGCATTAGCCAGGCCGATAGTCGCCTGGTCTAAGCCTGCGGCCCGTCCTTCTCGCGCATTGTTGATCACGACAAATACGATTGCCACCGACCCGCCAAAAATTATGGACAGGGCGAGAAGCCGCGCTGTTTCTGCAAGTTTGCTCATGGTTGTTACCTGTTTGAACTGATGCGGGCTTAGCCCGGACGTTTCGATTCGCATCCGGGCCGGAGTGCCGGCACTTCGTCTGCGCTGGTGAAAAGTGGTATCACGCTCAAACCAAGAGAGGTAGCTATTTCTGTATTAAGTTTCTCTAGGTCGGCTTTGGCAAAGCCCACAATTGTCTGTTTTATGACCATGTCTTTGCCCACCAAGAACAAGGAGGGCACGATGTTCAGGTCGTATTTGATCGTGTTTTCAAGTTTGTCGTCGAGAAGCAGCGGAAATGTTACACCATACATCTTTGCAAAAGAATTGGTCGCGTCGGCGTCGTCCTGGGAAATGCCCCAAATGGGAAAAACTGGATAGCTTCTGTGAAGCCGCTCCAGGTAGGGGAATTCGAGCTGCACGACCGGACAGGTGACCTTGAAGAAAGCCAAAAGTACGTGTGATTGTTTTTTCAGCTCGTCCGGCAAACTGTAAGGGTTCCCGCTGCTCGTAATGAGCTTGAAATCAGGAGCCTTTGTACCTTCAATAAGTGCTACCATTGCGTAATCGGTCCTCCAAGACCATTCTACATCCTTGGCAACGGGTGCAATTTAGCACCAGCCATGGTTCGAGCGTTTCTTTATATGGGAGCCTTCCGTGAAGCCGATTCGATCAGTTGAAGTAATGCCTTTTTTGCCTCCGGAGCTGGAGGGACTCAGAGAACTCGCCTACAACCTCAGATGGACCTGGGACCACGAGACGATCAATCTGTTCAGGCGTCTCGATCGCGAGCTCTGGGAGTCGACCGGGCATAATCCGGTTTTGCTTTTGGGCACTGTTGCCCAGGAACGGCTCAATGAAGCGGCTGCCGACGAAGGATTCGTTGCGCATCTCGAGCGTATTTTGCAGAAATTTAGAGAATACATGAAGGTGGAAAACACCTGGTACGAGAAGCATCACCGTCGCGCCAAGCCGCACACGGTCGCTTATTTCTCCGCCGAATTCGGTCTCACAGAAGCGTTACCAATATATTCGGGCGGTCTGGGAATTCTTGCCGGTGACCACATCAAAGCTGCATCGGAATTGGGTCTGCCGCTTGTCGGTGTGGGTATTGTCTATCAGCAGGGATATTTCCGGCAGTACCTCAACAAAGAGGGCTGGCAGCAAGAGCGTTATCCAATTAACGACTTCTACAACTTGCCGATTTTGCCGGTCAAAGAAGCCGACGGAACCCCGGTTCTGGTTTCTGTCGATTTCCCCGGTCGCAAAGTTTTTGCGCGCATTTGGAAAGCACAGGTCGGTCGGGTGCCGCTGTATTTGCTCGACACTAATGTTCCGGAAAACGACAAAGATGACGAAGGCATTACCGATGCGCTTTACCAGGCTGACCACGATATTCGTATCCGCCAGGAAATCATTCTCGGCGTCGGCGGCATGCGCGCCCTCAAAGCGATCGGCATCGAGCCTACGGTCTGTCACATGAATGAAGGTCATTCGGCCTTTCTGGGATTGGAGCGCATTGGCATGCTCATGGAGAATGAAAAACTTTCATTCCCTGTCGCCCGCGAGGTTTGCGCTGCCGGTACTGTTTTCACCACCCACACGGCTGTTCCTGCCGGCATTGACAAGTTTGCTCCCGAGCTCGTTGAGCGCTACTGGACTGATTTCTATCGCGGTCTGGGCATTTCAAAAGAGCAGTTTTTCGAGTTGGGAAGAATCGATGCTGCAGACGACCAGGAACCCTTCAGCATGGCCAATCTGGCTATTAATTTGTCTTCCAAGACCAATGCAGTCAGCCGCTTGCACGCTGATGTTTCCCGAAACTTGTTCAAGGACATTTGGAAAGATTTGCCGGAGCACGAAATTCCAATTACATATGTGACCAACGGCATTCATACCCGCTCCTGGATTTCGGAAGAACTCGCAGATCTCTACGACCGCTATCTGGGACCACGCTGGTCGGAAGATATTTCCGATCAAAACATCTGGAAGCGCGTCGAGGATATCCCCGATGAGGAGCTCTGGCGCATTCACGAACGCAGAAAGCAAAGGCTGATTCATTTCTGCCGCATGCGTGTTCGCCAGCAGCTGGAGAAAAAAGGAGCGCTGCCTTCGGAATTGAAGGAAGCGATGGAAATACTCGATCCAAATGCGCTCACCATCGGCTTTGCCCGCCGCATGGCCACTTATAAGCGCGCCACTCTCCTGCTCAGCGATCCTGAGCGTCTGGCCAAAATTCTTGGTGATAAAGACCGACCGGTGCAAATTATAATTGCTGGAAAAGCACACCCTGAGGATACTCCTGCTAAGGAGTTGATTCGTGAGGTAATCAAATTCAGCAAACGCGATGATGTGAAACGTCGCTATGTTTTCATCGAAGATTACGACATGAATGTCGCCCGCTGGATGGTCGGCGGTGTCGATGTCTGGCTGAATACACCCACTCGCTTGAAAGAAGCTTGCGGGACCTCCGGCATGAAGGTTGCCTTCAACGGCGGTATCAATATGAGCATTCTGGACGGCTGGTGGGACGAAGCCTACGAGCCGCATGTCGGCTGGGCGATCGGTCACGGCGAGATGTACACCGACAGCAAGCTGCAGGATGACGTCGAGTCGAATGCTGCATATGACTTATTGGAAAAAGAAGTGGCTCCCTTGTTCTTCGAGCGCGATCGCGACGGACGCCCTCGCCAGTGGCTGGCTCGCATGAAGTCATCGATGTTGGAAATTTGCCCGATGTTCAACATCAACCGCATGGTCCGGGAATATGCACAGCGCGTGTACTTCCCGACCGGCGCTCGCTGCACTGAATTTCATGCCAAAGGTGCAGCCAAAGCAAAAGCTCTGGCCGAATGGAAAGAACGAGTCATGCGCAGCTGGCAAAGCGTTCGCATCGAGTCAGTTGAAGCAGGTGAAAGAGACAAAGTGCAAGTCGGCGACGACATGCGCGTGAGGACCACGGTCAACCTGCAAGACTTAAGTCCGGAAGATGTGGCGGTGCAAATTTATCACGGCAAAATTGGCGCTACAGGCATGATTGAGGAAGGGGAGATCATTCCGATGTTCCCTGCTGAAAGTGGCAAGGGAGCAAACGGTTCCGTTAAACAATTCACCGGTGCCATTCGCTATTTCAAGAGCGGTCGCCATGGATTCACTGTGCGCGTTTTGCCTCATCACGACGACCTGGCCACTCCATTTGACACCGGACTGCTCACCTGGGCGACCGAACAGGTCAACGTGAAAGTCTAAAATATAAGACTCTAAAAGGATTGCGTTGTGCTGACCCTGGCTGTGGGCGAATATCAATAGTGCCGCCCGAAAATCTCTTTGAGTTTTTCTCCGGTCTTGCGCAGTCCATGAGCAGAAAGTTTATGGACTGTCAGACGTTTTTTGTTTGCGGCAATCAATTGCATAAACTCACTGCGGAATGGCATGACAGAACCGGCTTTGCAAAAGGTGTCGAGAGCCTCGAGATGTAATTCGTCTATTTCTTTTGCGTTGGCTATCAATTCTTTGGACAGCGGCTCTGGAAATGAGCAAGGTACAGGCAGGCGCATGACATTGAAGAGCAAAAGAGTAACCAGGCACTTACCGCATCTGCCGCAATTCTTGTCTTTATCGTCATTGGAATAGCAGACTCTGAGCCGCTCGTAACCGGTCTGCCAATCTTTGAGCGGGATCAGTTTAGAGCCTCGATTCCAGACGGCACCATCATGGAAAATTGAAAAATTTCGTGTCGACATCAAATGATCGCTTGTAGGATTGCTGCCCCATGTCGGCGACTTGTCCACATAACTGTATGTGCCGGGAATCATTCCTTCTGAAAA
>JADZFV010000044.1 GCA_020854255.1 Candidatus Melainabacteria bacterium
ACAAAATGCGGCAAAACAGCATACGTCAGTCTCAAAGGTGCAAAGAAATTGACGGCAAAAACCCGCTCCCAGTCCTCAACGGTTAACTTCATGATTGTGCCGGGCTTTGCCAGTCCGGCATTATTCACAAGGACGTCGATGCCGCCGAAGCTCTCGAGGCAGGCATTGACAGTGGCCTCGTTGACAGCTTTGTCGCCTACGTCACCAACTATCTTAATCGCCTGGCCGCCTGCTTCTTCGACAGCCTTGCAGGTGGCGTCCAGTTGAGCTTCTGAGCGAGCATTCAAGACTAATCTTGCCTGGTATTTTGTGGCCAATTCCAAGGCCATTGCCTTGCCGATGCCGGATGAGGCGCCTGTGATGATGCCCCTGAATTGACCGCTCAATCCGCGCTTTGAAGCCATTGCCATTCCTCTTATAAATGTACGTTTTATTGCCAGTCGCTCAATTATAGTGCGCCTGGACTCTCACAAAGTTTTCACAGGTCACTTTTAGAATGGAGTTTGAGGGGAAATCGGGTTTTTTGTGGTTTTCTAACGAAATTTATGAATAGCGCGCTTCTGTCTGAATGTTTGCGGGAGCTCAGTGCCAAGCTGGATTCGCGAGATATCCTTGTGTCGGATGCGATTCTCAAGGCGCTGAAAGTCCTCAGAATTTTTTATGGCAACGAAAAGTTGCAATTTTTCAATAGAGAATTACTCGGCTATTTGCAAGAGGAAATGGACGAGATTGAGGCCAGTAAAAAACGGCGGGAAGAAGAAGTGCGTCCTAAGAGTCAGCAGGATCAGCTGGTCTCTTATCGGTATTTGACTGGTTTTTGGGTAGAGGAGTCGATCCTCAGGCGGGGCGTGAAAACAATCGCGTGCTTGCATACTCAAAAGACATCGCTTTTTTGCAATTATGGTGTCGGTGAAATCGAACAGTTGATGGCGCGATTGCACTGCGACGATCAAAATTATGTCGGTATCAAACTGTCCGAGAATTCGTCCCGGGTGTTTCTTTGCAGAGCCAGCCAGATATTTCGCTTGTACAGTTCAATTCGACATCAAGTAAAACTGAAAATCGATGAATTGATTGCAGAACTTTGTGATGAAGATCTACATTAGTTCAAAAATAGTTCGACATTCGTTGAAAAACAGACTGACAATAGTTCAGCCGTGTTTTTTGAATATTTCAAGCAAGCAAGATCAGTGCTTCTACTCCGTAAAGAGCCATCAGCTCTGAGAAGACCGGGTTGTAGTCTTCTTCCTTCAACACCTCCGTGAGAGCGGTAATCGGTCTTAAAGCGGAGAGCCGCTTGCGTGTTTCGGCAAGTTCCTTTTCACCATAGGCAGTGGCAATTTCCGTGTGCTTCAATTTCCAGCTGCGCATGAGAAACAAAAATGCTTTCAGGCAAGGAAAAGCCAGGAAAAGGCTTACGAAAATCAATGTTTGAGCGACTTTTAAGCCGAGCAAACTGAGAGTCAGAAAGCCACCGATGAAAACGAGAGAAGAGGCTCCCAGAGCCACGAAGCTCAGGACCAGCATCATTGCTCTTCGGGCGTTTTTCAAAACTCTCAGGCGCCAACTTTCTCTGTTGAGAATAGTGGCAAGAGATTCAAATTCAGTAATATAAGGCAAGAATTCACGCACTGCAAAAATGGCTGTGATGAAAAATGCCGAAACAATCGCCGAGCCTGACATAATTGCCGCCGCAACGAACATAAGTGGAATGCTGCTGGAATTGCCGACAACGGCGAGCGAGAAGAGAAAGACAATGGCGAAAATCGAAATTCCGAGCAGCGCAATTTTTCCTGACGCTTCATTGCGTCTTTCCTCACTTACAAGTAAGTTGCGTTCGACCAGATAGGACCTGAGCGAAGTGTCAAACGCTTTTTGATACCCCGCCGAAATGAAATCGGCAAGCAAACGCATGACGCCGGCCATCGAGAAATAACGCTTGATATGCCGAGGATCGGCGATTACGTCCTTTACAACCAGCTTCAAAGATTTGGTGCAAAACAAATAAATGTCATAGATTCTGTTGACGAATCCAACTGGATTTTTCTTAGGGTCGGGCGGCATGTAAGGATCGGCTTTTTTGAGTGCCCATTCCTTGGCCGTGTCCTTGGCGAGCGTCCACATCTTTTTTTCGTACTCGGCTGGTTCTGGAATTGCAGCACCCAGTTGGAGTTTTGCTGCCCGCTGCAAAAGATCGACGCCCATGACCAGAAGCGCGTGATTGGTGTCGCCGCCTCTTAGCATGTATCCGATTTCCACTGGACGAAGACTATGCGGGACTAAAACTTGAGTGCCAGTACCAGTAACAGTACCAGTAACAGTAACAGTTCCAGTTCCAGTTCCGCCGCCACTGCCGGAGCCAATTGCCGATCCGGACTGGGTGGTCGCGCTTTGCTTTTTCATGCGTGCTTCGATTGCGGTCTGAAGCCAGGTCGTCAGTGAGATCACTGCCATTGAAAACGCAAATGAGTAGAGATATAAAATGTCCGGCGTCATGCTGCGAGTTTCAAAGGCGAGATTTATCTAAAGTGTAGACCAGCACAATCCCTTTTGGGATCGTGCTGGAGACGACGCTTTGGCGGGATAAACTTGCCTAACCTGCCATGGTAGCCGGCACGTATGTTGCGACCATGGTAACAACGCGTTTTTGCGCTGCTTTGCGAATGCTTTCGGTCAGTTCGCTAAGTGCGTGCTTGGGATTGATGTAGCCGTCGAGATCCTTGCTCAAGGCTGACTCCATCGGCGCGATATCACTTTCGTGCATGACCAGAATGGCAGGTAACGAAGAGACAGATTTGATTTTTGCGGTGGCAGACGGTTGGTCTTGCGCCAGCAGATTGAAGTCCAGAAGGACTACATCAGGCTGGTGATAAGACGTGCAGGCAGCGAGCTTGTCGCCATTGCAAGTCGTGCCTACTACTTCCAGGTCTGTGTATTGCTCCAACCACAAGAGCAAAGAGACGAGCTTTGCGCCGTCTGGCTGAGCTATGAGCAGTTTGGTGCGGGGATTCATGATGCACTCCGAAGGGGCGAGAGTAAGAAAGGGGAGAGGAACGCACATTGAGACCTGGGACTTACTAAGTAAGTTCCCGAGCCGTTCTTAGCTGGAACACGCAAAAAACTAAAGACAACCTAAATATTGATACAAGTGTATACCTTTATCTAGCGTTTTAGAACATCCAAGTAGTACCAGCCAATATTGACCGCTAAGTACTCTAGATGCACATACACTCGTTCTTTGGCGGGGCTGCCAAGGGAAAATGTAGAGATAAAGTTAATGCCATTTAGGTTCAGAGACGAAGTAGTGATACCGCGCGTTCTGCCGATGTGAAGGTGTCCGGTCTGACACTTTGCGTCCTCCACGCACCGCGCTGAAACGTGATGTGGTGCTGGAAATCGGAATTATTAGTAGATGCAAAGTCCGACCTGACGTGACCACCGCGCGACTCCTTTCTCAAGTGGCATGCTTTTGTTATCAACTTTGCCACCAGAAGCATGTTGGCTGATTCACGCTCATATTTATTTATGCCTGCTCTGGATATCGAAATGGAATCGAGTTGCTGGGAAAGTTCTTCCAGACCTTTTGCATCCCGCACCAGTCCGGCTCCTCGATACATCAATTTCTTGAGAGTCTCTCTGTCAGCGGGCATTGCGAACGGATTGCAGTGAGCGAGCCACGCTTCGGTGAGCTGGTCCGTCTTTCTATAAGGAATAGCCTTAAACGGCTGCGCATTGATGTGTCTGGCCAAATTGAGCGCCATCACTCCGGCCTCCAGAAGCGAATTGCTTGCCAATCTGTTGGCACCGTGAAGACCGGTCGCGGCACATTCGCCTAAAGCGTAAAGTCCGGACAGACTGGTTTGTCCTTTGGCATCTGCCACGATTCCACCCATGTAATAGTGAGCTGCCGGGCAGACCGGAATCGTTTCCTGCAGCGGATCGACTCCCAGCTGCCTCAAGGTCGCTACGATGTTTGGAAACTTGGATTCCATATCCTGCCCGATTGGCCTGAGATCGAGGAAAACGCTGTCCAAATTGCGTTCGTTCATTGTCCGGTGAATTGCCTTTGCAACCGTATCGCGTGTGGCAAGCTCACCATCTTTATGGAAGTCAAAAGCAAAGCGATGGTTGCGGTCGTCAACAAGAACGGCTCCCTGTCCTCTTACAGCCTCGGAGATAAGAAAAGCAGGATTACCTTCTTTGCAAAACGCGGTCGGATGGAATTGAACAAATTCGAGGTCGGTAAGTTTTGTGCCCGCACGTGCGGCAAGGGCGATACCGTCTCCGGTGGCAACTGACGGATTGGTGGTACGCTCGAAAATCTGTCCGACGCCGCCGGTTGCCAGCACTACATGCGCAGCCGCTACTGAGACCAGACCCTCTTCTGTCAGCAGGACAACACCCGTGACTGCACGCGTAGCAGTTGGAGTCGCTCGGTAGCTGAGCAAATCGAGCGCAAATGCATTTTCGAGAATAATCGGACGATTCAAATCCTGAAGGTTGGCTGCTTTCTCTTTCAGCGCACTGGCCAGCCCTTCGGCGATAGTTTTGCCGGTTGTGTCTTTGCTGTGCAATACGCGAGCGCTGGTGTGACCGCCTTCCAGATGCAAAGAAGGGATGCCTGTTTCTGTCTTATCGAAGTGAACACCAAGATCCGTCAATTTTGCAACAAGTTCTGCGCCGCCATTGATAATTTGCTCAGCTACAGCTTCATCGACAAGTCCGGCTCCGGACTTAATCGTGTCCTTTAAATGCGCCTGTCGAGAATCAGTGACGCTGTCTTTCAGAACAGCCGCCAGTCCTCCTTGCGCGTAGCAGGTGTTGGAATCGAGCAGCGAGGCTTTGGTGGCGATGAGGACTCGTCTGCCTCCGGCGACCAGCTCGTGGGCGAGCAGAAGCCCTGCCAGCCCTGAGCCGATAATTGCGACATCTACTTTGATTGTTTGAAGTTCAGGCATGGTCGTAAACCCATAACTTTGTTGGTCTAAAAGCGTGGAGCTTAGCTGCCGGTTGCAAAACCACTTGCAGCCATTACCCTACTGCCACCATTCTTTCAATGGAAAGCCTGGCCTTTGCTGCCACTTCTTCCGGAACGGTTACCTGATACTGGTCGTTCGCGAGCGCCGCATGCAGTTTTTCCAGAGTGATCATTTTCATGAATTGGCAGCTCATCTCATCCTGGATGGGGATGAATTCCTTGTCCGGATTTTCTTTTTGGAGGCGGTGCAGGATTCCTACTTCGGTCGCCACGACGAATTGTTTTGCAGGTGATTGGCACGCCCTTACGATCATGCCTTCAGTGGATGCGACTTTCAATTGGTCTCCTTTAACCAGTCTGGCTACACGATCCAGATATGGTGTCAGGC
Source organism: Candidatus Melainabacteria bacterium (assembly GCA_020854255.1). Taxonomy (GTDB): domain Bacteria; phylum Cyanobacteriota; class Vampirovibrionia; order Obscuribacterales; family Obscuribacteraceae; genus QKMZ01. Next base: position 5,367 of record JADZFV010000044.1, read on the forward strand.
AGCCGCATTCCGGGTGGATCAGAAGTTCCGCTTGCGGGTGCTCTCTCATTTTTTCGTCGATTGAGCGCGGATGTATGGCCGTATGAACGTGGCATTCGCCCATCCAGATGTGTATGTTTTCGCGCCCGGTCATGCGTTTTACCCATGAACCAAGGAAGACATCCGGCAGGAAAAGAATTTCTTTGTCCGCATCGATCGATTTGACTATCTGCAGGGCATTGCCTGAGGTGCAGCAGTAATCGGATTCGGCTTTGATGGCGGCTGTCGTATTTACATAGGAGACGACGACGGCACCTGGATGTTCTGCTTTCCACTTGACCAGCCTGTCAAGAGTTATGGATGCGGCCAGTGAGCAGCCGGCTTCCAGGTCGGGGATCAAAACGCGCTTTTCAGGACACAGAATGGCGGCTGTCTCGGCCATGAAGTGTACGCCGCAAAAGACTATGACGTCGCTTTTGGTGGCAGCCGCCTGACGAGAGAGTCCCAGTGAATCGCCGACAAAATCGGCAAGGTCTTGAATGACAGGAATCTGATAGTTGTGCGCCAGAATGACCGCGTTGCGCTTTTTTCTTATTTGGGTGATTTCTTGAATGAGCTTTTCTGTGCGCTTGCAATTCTCACTTTTGTGAGGATGTATATTATTCACTGCCGTTGTCATATGCCTATCTCAACCTCGAGGCTGATATCTATTGATTTGACCGAGTGGGTCAAGCTGCCGACAGATATGAAGTCGACTCCTGCGATTAAATAGCTGTCCAAAGTCTCCAGAGTGATGCCTCCGGATACTTCAATCTGAGCTTCTTTCCGGACCAGGTCTATACAGCTGGCTATTTCAGCAGGGGTCATATTGTCGAGCATGATGATGTCGCAGGAGCTGTCCAATGCCTCTTGGACTTCAGAAAGAGATGTGGTTTCTACTTCTATCCGCTTTCCTCTGTACAAGCAACGCGCAGCCGCAACCGCTTTTTTAATGCTTCCGGCGCAAGCGATGTGATTGTCCTTAATCAAAATCTGGTCGTACAGTCCGATGCGGTGATTGGTGCCGCCGCCTAATCTGACGGCCAGCTTGTCAAACACCCTCAGCCCCGGCGCTGTTTTTCTGGTGTCCAGAATCTCGATGCCGTAGGGTTTTGCCTTTTGCACATAGAGCCGAGTGCTTGTCGCGATGCCTGACATTCTTTGCATAAGATTGAGAGCGGTTCGCTCGGCTGTAAGGATGGAGCGAGCATTGCCCTCGATTGTGGCAACCGTCACAGGCGCCTTCTCTAAATAAATGCCTTCTTCGACAAGGGCATTGAATTCCAGGCGCGGGTCGACCATTTTGAAGACCATTTCCGCCACTGCCAGTCCGCAGATCACCGAATTTTGGTCCTTGGCTATCAGACTGGCTGTCGCCTGCTTGGTCTCTGGGATTGTTGAATTGGAAGTAACGTCGCCTTCCTGTCCGAGATCTTCCAAAAGCGCGAATTCTATTGCCTTTTGCGCCAATTCCGTTGAATGAATGCTGTCCGGGGCTGAAATAACCGTACTGGTCGTTGACCCCGCAAGAGGATGTCTCTCGAGCTGTTTTCTGTATTCGTTGGCTGTAAAAACGGTCATGGTGTGGCTCTTTTGGGGATTTGTGACTCGGTTACGATTTCTTAATCGATTGAGCAAGTGTTAATTCTACGTTATACCACTAAGCGCTTGATTTGTCTATATATTGTTCATGTCTTTATGATATTGTGCAATAATTCCCGATTTCGAATACTTTCAGGGCTTTGTTTGGATTGACGAAAGGGGTTGCCAAATGTTGCTGGTACGTACTGATGTTGTGGCGGTAAGCGTGTAAATCACATTTGTTGTGAGCCTGTGGGGGAAATCGCCATGGTTAAACTCATAAAGACCGAGTGTTCATGTGATTTATCGGTAATATTCCAGTAATATAGATTGGGCTGCCAACAATGGCTCTATGCCAGTGGCGTTTCTAATTTCATTCGGCGTAACTCAAATGAGGACGTTTCGTGAGTAAGGCGCTCAATTTGCCTAAGTTCTGGTTTCTCGCTGCTTTCTCTGCATCAGCGTTCGTCCTCTTTGTGGGAGGCTATGCTCTTGCGGAGTCGGATGTCTATTTCAACTTGAAACGGACCAGAGACGCACTTCTTGCTCAAAGGCAAGAGCTGCTCAACGCGCAAGAAGCGGTTAATACTCAGATGAATGAGCTGCAGAAACGTAGCGACCGAATCAGTGCTTATCTTCGTGACAATGACAATTCCCTCCGTGACGTGGAAGGGGCCCTTCGGACAACTAGGTAGGTGAGCGCCATGCGCACGCAAAACTCAAAAAGACTTTTCTCGTTTTTCGCGGCGGTCTCTGCCATTATTGGGCTGTTACTGCCGCTTCAGCCTGTTTTTGCTGGCGAGGACGAAAAGTGCAAAATTAGCTGCGTCGAGCCGCACTCAGGCTGCCCTGAGTCGGCGAAAATCATCGACCAATTGAAGGAAATTGTGCATGCACTCAACACCGGCAACGTGGATAAGGCTGCCGAGTATTACGACGACAACTGCACTGCCATCGACAAGAAAACCCATAAGGTGATCAGCGGAAAACAAGCAGTAATCGACGATCTCAAGATAAGAATGGAAGAGCACAATTCCAATTCCAAAGAGCCACTTAAATCCATCACCATCGACCATCCCTACGCCTTCGTGCATGGGGATACTGCAACCGTCACTTTTGTGGCATACAAAGAGTATGGGGGCGTACATCCGTATAAAATGGAGTCGCATTGTACTGATATATTTGTGAAGCGCGGCGAAATGTGGAAAAAGTTGCACTATGTGAGCAACTGGAAACGGGTAAAGTAGAAAGGCTAAATATTTCAGCTTTTAAAAGTTTGGGCTTTGCAGTCAGATGATGGTTACTGAGTGGGAAAAATATAAAGACTCTGCAGAGCAACTTGTGCAGATGGGCCGGTATGCGGAGGCTGAAAACTTCTGGATGCTGGCAGTAAAGGCCGCCGATGACTTCCACGAAAACGACCCCCGCACCACCTATACACTAGACAGGCTTGGAGACTGCTTTATCAAGCAGCAGCGCTATGCAGAAGCAGAGCAGGTCTTCACCATGGCCCTGGAAATCAGAAAGGCTGTTCTGGGTCCCACGCATCTGGATGTAGGCAAGAGTCTGAGCCAGATTGTCGATCTCATGCAGATCGAGCAAAAGTACAACGAAGCTGAACCCCTGCAACTGGAAATTCTTTCGATATACGAAGTGAATTTCGGTGCAGAACATCCAGGAGTCGCCACAATCGTGCTCAATTTGGCGCAGTTTTACCACGGGCTTAAGCGCTATAACGAAGCCGAGCTTTTCTACAAGCGTTCTCTGGCAATAAAACAAAAGCTTTATGGATATCGCAGTCCGGAAGTAAAAGGACTGACGGAAAAATACGCAGCCATGTTGCAAGAATGCGATCGCGGACAAGAAGCTGATTCACTTGTCGAAGAGGTTTCCGGTACCGCGTCTGGTGTCTGGCGGGCTATCAACGCCAAGCGCGAAGAAGAGGTGAAAAGCAACCGCGACAAGATGAAGCGGAGTGGATTCTTTGACCGCTTCAAGAAAGACCGCTAAATAGAAGCACAGCCCAAAATCGTGAGCCTCTCGTTAGCAGATCGGCGTCCTTGGCAATTTGGGCATACTTTAAACAGAAATGAATAGGCCGGCGCCTGGTTTGAGGCAGGCGTTCGAGATGCCTGAAAAACAATCTGGAAAAGCAATGCCAGAAACACAGATAATCCACAAGGCATACGACAAAGTCCTGGAGCGCACGGGGCGTCTTTTCGATCAACAGCGCAAGAAGAACTTCGTCGCGCAAGACAGATGGTTTGCCGGATTGCTCCTGTGCGAGTGGATAGCCGGCATGCTTTTGTCGCTCACTGTTTCGAGCCAACTCTGGGCGCCGGTCGACAAGACTGTAATCTCTCAATTTCCTGTTGCCACCCTGCTCGGCTCGGCGATAATCGCCTTTCCGATTTTCATGGCCGTCAAATTTCCGGGCACCGGCTTTACCAGGCACTCGATTGCCATTGCCCAGATGCTCATGTCCGGCCTGTTGATCCAGCTAACAGCCGGGCGTATGGAAACCCACTTTCACATTTTCGGCTCACTGGCAATTCTGGCTTTCTATCGTGATTGGCGGGTTTTGCTGACTGCATCTGTGGTCACGCTTCTGGACCAGCAGGTGCGCGGCATGTACTGGCCTCATTCAGTGTATGGAGTCGAGTACGCCAGCCCCTGGAGAGTGCTGGAGCACGGTGGATGGATCACATTTGAGGATCTGTTCTTGATTCGTTCGATCATTACGAGCACAAAAGAACTCTGGGACAACTGTCAGCGACAGGCAGAGCTGGAGGCGACCAATGTCATAGTCGAGGCTAAAGTCGAAGAGCGCACGCGTGAACTGCGTGTCACTGAAGAGAGATTTCGATTGCTCAGTTCTGCATCTCCGATCGGTATCGTCCTCACCGATGCGTCCGGCAATTGTTTGTACGTCAACCGCCGCTGGGAAGATTTGTCCGGGATTCTGCACGACACCTGTCTCGATCGGGGATGGTTGCAGTGCATTCATCAGGAAGATCGAGGAAATGTAATTGGAAGGTGGATGGAGTCAATCGGCGCATCAAATGAGTACGTTACTGAATTTAGAGTGGAAAGAGAGGATAAAGCAATTGCCTGGCTGCATTCGAGAGTGACATCGATAGGCGACACCGACGGTGCTTCGCGCGGCTATATCTGGACATTTGAAGACATTACCGAAAGAAAAAATGCGGAAGCCAATCTTCTGATGCAGTATGCAATCACCGATGCTCTGGCCGCCGCAACTGATTTATCCGACGCCGCGCCGAAATTGCTCCAGGCGATCTGCACCAACCGCCAGTGGAAGTTGGGCATTCTCTGGATGCTTGATACGCAGGACGATGTGCTTCGATATGAAGGAAGCTGGTGCGAGTCCGATGCCAACTTGAAACAGATGGTTGAAAATTCCAGGCGCATGACTTTCGGGCGCGGCGATGGTGCGCTCGGTATTCCGCTCGTGAGCGGACAGCCATTTATAGCGCAAACACCAGGCGAATCCGGATTGCACGGGCGAATGGAGAATTTGCCGGAACGTTTTGGATACATGTCCTTTCCAGTAACGGAGGACGATCAGGTCTTCGGCGTTCTAGAATTTATGAGCGAAGAGCCGATAAAAACCGACGGCGAATTTTTCCTTATGTTGAATTCAGTGGCAACTCAGATCAATCAATTTGCAGAGCAAATGTCGGCCGAAATGCGCTTAAAAGATAGCGACGCTCGTATTCGTGCCATGTTGGAAAGCGCAATCGACGGCATCGTCACCTTTGATCTGAGCGGCATAATTGAATTGGTCAATCCAGCTTTTGAGCGTATTCTCGGCTTTGATGCCGATGATGTGCTGGGCAAAGCGGTATCCGAAATTATTCCCGGCGCAACTACTGTCGACAGAATCGGCGATCGTAAAATCAGCACGATTCAAGATGTTCTGGATGATCTGAAAGCTCACAACTATTCCGATCGAGAGCTGATCGTCAGACGCGCTGACGGAATCTTGATGCCGGTCGAGTTTAGGGTCAGCGAAGTTGTTTTGGGTACGAGGAACTTTTATTCTGGCATCATTCGCGATATCACCGAACGAAAAGAAGTTGAGCTCAGAGTCAGTGAATTCTATTCGACAGTTTCTCACGAATTGAGAACCCCTCTCACTTCGATTCGCGGCGCTCTCGGCTTGATGGAAGGAGGCGTGGTAGGCGAGATTCCGGATGAGGCGCTGGAACTGGTCAGTATTGCGCGCGTCAGTTGCGACCGTTTGATTCGTTTGATCAATGATATTCTCGATCTGCGCAAAATTGAAGCTGGTAAGTTGGAATTGAAATTGGAATCGCTTGATTCGGAATCCATGGTCAAGGCGACTGCAGATTCATTGAGAGGAATGTGCGAAGAGTATGGCGTTTCAATTGCCGTGCACGTCAATGACAAGCGCCCTGTTAAAGGAGATCATGACCGCGTAGTGCAGATTCTCACCAATCTTGTCTCTAACGCCGTTAAATTTTCCGGTCCCGAAGGCAAATTGGACGTGCGGGTTGTTGGTGGTGCTGATGGTGCGGTCCGTTTTGAAGTTGAAGATAATGGTCCTGGCATTCCTGAAAATGAAATGCACAGATTGTTCGGAAAGTTTCAACAACTGGACTCGTCCGATACTCGCGCGCAGGGCGGCACAGGGCTTGGTCTGGCTATCTCCAAGGCTCTTGTCGAAAAACACAATGGCAGGATCGGAGTCAAGAGCATCGAGAAAAAAGGTTCGACATTCTGGTTTGAGATTCCCGCTGAATTTTAAAACCCGGCGCATGCAATGCGCCACCACATTCTAAAATCCGGCGTCGCCGCCTCTTGCCGGTGGAGTCGGTCTTGACGGCACGACGAATGTGTCGTCTTTCTTGTCGCCGGTTGCTGTTTGATCAGCCTGGACGTTGGCATTTTTGATTATTGTGAATATCGGTGCGACTTGTCGTCCCGGGCAGGCTCTCTCAAATCCTTCAAGTGCATACTTGGCCTTTTCAATATTTCCTTCTCTAAATCGGCTGAGCGCAAGATAGAGCTTCGCGCAATGCCACTCGGGTACTTTGCCTAAGACCTTGACGAAGTCTGCCGATGCCGCTGAGTATTCTCCGTTGGACAGGTGAATAGTGCCGCTTTGAAAATTCAAATACGGATCATCTGGAGAATTAGAGAGCAGATTTCTTATTTCGGAAAGTGCGGCGTCGCCTTTTCCTTTACGGGCCAATTGCACGCGTCTGGATTCTCGTTTTGGCAGATCTGCAAAACGTGCTTCTATCAAGCTTTCATTGTCAAAATAATCTTTTGTAAATGGGTCAAAGTGAAAGTCATGTTGCGGCAGATATCCTATAGATACCATATCGAAAGTAGGTCTGGCTTTCTTGGACGGGCGCGCACCGGCTGACAGCTGTTTCGAACCTGCCTGCGCATTGCCCTGGAGGAATTCCATTTCGCTCAACACCAGTTGAACCTGTCTTCCACCGGCCGAACCAGCCTGCTGTCCTGCTGAGCGAGCAATCGGAAAGTTTCCATTTAGATAGTGCAAGAGCATCAGCCCGCGATACGCAGCTTGAGAATAGCTGGAGCGTTTTGCACACTCGCGCAAGTTATTCTCTGCTTCTTCCAATTTCCCATCGCGCAGATATGCATAACCGATATTTGTATAAATTTGTACTACATCAGGATTTGACTGCAACACTTTGACCCAGATGTTGATTGCCTGTTCGTACCTTCGCGAGAGAAAATGGCTAAATCCAACTGTCAAATAGGTTTCTCTTGCTTTATTATCCAGTGCATATGCCTGCTTCAGTGCATCAAGCGCTTCTTGATAGCGTCCTTTCGTATTGAGTGCCATGCCCAAAAGCATAAAAGGCAAAGGATCGCTCGGATCTGCGCGTGTGCCTTCTGTCAAAAGTGGTATCGCTTCGTCGGCTTTGCTGAGGATGAGTTGATTCAAAGCTGCCGATGCCATTCTTTGAGATTTCTCTCGGGCCTGAGTATTCCAATGCTGTGTTTGTGCCATTCCGAAATGCGCCGGGGAAATTGCCAACATTAAAGATGTGACAACGCAAACTTTTACTTTTGCAGATGTTGAAATTAAAGAGGGTTTCTTCATGAATATGTCTCCGATCAAAACATGAAGACCGGGCGATCGGGCAGTTTTTCAAACTGTTCAAGCGAAAACGTATACAGTCTTGCAGGGCGGAATGAGCCTTCCTGAGATGTTTCGTTTAACTCCTGAAGCACACCGGTGTTGAGAAATTTCTTGCGGAAGTTGCGGTTGTCGACCGCTTTTCCAAGCACTGCTTCGTACACTGACTGCAGGTCGCGCAGTGTGAATTTCTCAGGCAAAAGCATAAATGCAGCCGGGGAGTATTCGAGTTTGTACTTTACTCGCTGGCGCGCATAAGAAATAATGCCAGCGTGATCGAATGCCAGTTCGGGCAATTCATTTACTTTCCACCACGCAACTCCGCGCGCTTTCGAACCGGCTTTCAACTCCAGCCCTTCTTGTCTGAGCAATGCGAGATAAGATGCCGTCACTGTTCGCCCGCGCGGATCGCGCCCTTTATCACCAAACGTGTAGAGCTGCTCTAAGTAGACATCGCCCACGTTGGTTTCTTCCAGAAGCTCTCGTGCAGCCGCTTGATCGAGCGTCTGATCGGTTTCTTCAAGCGATCCGCCCGGCAATGCCCAGAAAGATTTGAAGGGTTCGAATTTCCTCTTGACGAGGAGCACTTCCAGCGCTCCCTGCTCTACGGCAAGCGCCACGGTGTCGACTGCTACTTTGATTGTTTCGCCGGCCATCCGCCTGAAATTCGCTTTAGAGTTTCCTGAAAACCAACCCAATCATACACGCTCACGGGCTGGACGAGTTTCCTCTTAGTGGGGCTCTTTGCCTGTAATGAAATCCAATCCTTGCAAATAGCAATCAGCCGGAGGAATGCCATGACCGGAATTTACTTCAATTAGTCGAGCAGCGAGATTTCTCTTTTCGAAAATAGAAACCAGCTCCCTCTGAAAGGACGGAGGAACAGTTGTGTCGCGTGTCGCAGATATGATAGCGAAACGCATTGGTCCGCGCATTTGCTCGATATTGTTGAGGAAGCTTTGCCTGGCATACCGCTCGGGAACCGACTCCGGCCGGCCGCCAAATGCGTTCATCAGCGCCGGCGGGATCGATGCGTTTTTCGTTTCTTTGAACAAGCGCGCTAAATCTCCGGCTCCTTCCGAACTGACGGCACCGATGATTTTCGCTTTTACATCATCTGGTGCCAGGGCCGTGTATGTAAGAACGGTGCATCCGCCCATTGAGGTTCCGATAAGTATGATGCGATTGACAGGGTATCTCTGCATCAATTCGCGAATGTTTTGCGAGATGTCTGAAATGGCGGCATCATTTCCCCAGGACCAGGCGCGGCGATAATTGAGAGAGGCGAAAATCATGGCCGGGCGGCTGTCGCAAACGCGTTTGGCAATGCTCTCAGATTGAGGAGCCACAAAAGGTTCAAGAAATGTAGAACCCATGCCGTGCAAGTAAATTATAAGATCATATCCTTCAGGCGGTTTTGGTATGCGCGGCGGCAATACGGCAAAGCTGTCTTCCTGCCCGTCGAAGTGGCTGACAAAGGTGGATTTGATCACTTGCTGCGAATTCAAAATCTCGTTTACCTTTTCTTGCCCGCGCATCAGTGCCATGTTCTGCATGATGTTGTTTTTTTCGCGCTTGGTGTGTTTTAGATGATTGGCGGTCTGCAAAAACAAGATGAAGAAAACCACACCCGCGAGATTGAGAAGTGTGGAGACAATGAGGGCGGTAATGACCAGATGCTTTGTGCGAATCATATTTCTTATGACAGCTGACTACTGGATTTTACAGTCTTGTCCGCGGATTTGCTCGCTTGGAGGTAAAGCCTCAGGGGTCGGGAATAAGAGGTTGGAGGTTTAAGAATGGCAATGGTAAGGCGAATCGGGACATTATTCGTCATAAGCGTGCTTTTGGCAGTGCTTCCAGCTTGCGCCGACAATCCGGAGCAGGCTAGGGAATTGAACCTTGAGGCAGCTGACCTCATGGCTGACGGAAAGTTGACCGCTGCCGCTGAAAAGTATCGCCAGGCCATCCAGCTCAACCCTCAATCAGCCGGTTATCACAGCAATCTAGCACTGGTGCTCAAGGACTTGAACGAGCTCTCGGCTGCCGAGCAAGAGGCCAGACTGGCAGTAAAACTGAATGGCAAGAAGGCGTCCTATCGTTACAATCTCGGCGTCATTTTGCAGCGAGCGGGCAAATTTGCAGAGGCTGAAACTTGCTTTGCCGAAGTGGTGAAGAGCAACGCTATGGATGCCGATTTTCGTTATCGGCATGCGCAGGTGCTCTTCAAGCTCGATAAATTTCAAGAGGCGCAGGAAGAGATGAAACTTGCCCTGCTCCTTAAACCGAATGAGAGGGACTATCATTTGCTGCTTGGTGATACCTATTACAAACTCGGCAAGAAAGAAGAGTCGCTGTATGAATACCGGCGAGTCCTGGATGGGCAAAATGAGGCGGAAATCACGCCGGACTTGAAAGCCAGAATGGACTATCTTAAGCAGGTCTTGAATACTCGGTAGCTTCTGATTTGGTACTGTTACTAAAGAACATTCTGAATGAAGTAATGCATCTATCTGCGGCAGAGCGATGGCTGACCAGGATAAACCCAAATTAGATGACAAGACACAAGAGAAGCTGGTCAAGCTTGCACTCGTGCAGAGGCAACTGACGATTGTTGCGCTTGCTTTTGCAGCTTTCTTCCTGTGTTGTCAGGTGACGTCTTATTTTGCCGACATCCTGCGCATTCTGGCTATTTCCATTTTGCTGTCCTACCTATTTATCAATGTTGTTGATTGGTTGGAGAAATTTGTTCGTAATCGTGCCCTGGCAATTTTTATTGTTTACTTTGTTCTCGGTGTAACAGCGATAGTCACCGCAGTGCTTGTGGTGCCCGCCATGATTTATCAGGTCGCGCAGTTGGGAGAAACAATTTTCCAGCAGATCCCGCAAATCGTTGACAAATTGATAGCGGCGCTGCATCCACTTGAAGAAAAATTGCACGCTGCGAAAATCGAAGTTAAGGCGATGGATATATTGTCGACCTTCGCAGCTAATCTTCCTCGCCCTGACTCCACCCAAATTCTGGCTCGCATACAGGACATGGCGTTTTCTACCATGGCGATTTTTATGTATGGGCTGAGTGTGCTTGTTGTCTCTTTCTATTTTTTGCTGGACGGTCACAACATAAAAGATTCAATCATCAAGCTCTTTCCGCGAAAAATCCAGGCTCAGTGTCAGATCATGGCCGGGCAGATGGACAGCAGCCTGCAGGCATTTTTCCGCGGACAGATAGTGCTTGGTCTGTTGTTCGGCAGCGTCATGATCGCGGTCTATTTTATTCTCGGCATGCACTATGCACTGATTCTCGGAGTATTTCTTGCCGTGTGGGAAATTGTGCCGGTAATCGGACCACCAATTGGATTTATTCCGGCCATAGTTGTTGTGGCGATAGACGGTATGGATACCTTTCCTGGCAATCGCTTCGTACAGATTCTCATTCTATTTGCAGTTTTCAACGGCTTGCAGTGGCTCAAGGATAATCTGGTGGCACCCCGCTATATAGGTAACGTGATCGGATTGCATCCTGTCATGGTCTTTATTGCCATCATGATTGGTGCGCGTTTGGATGGCATGCTCGGCATTATTTTTTCTCTTCCTGCCGCTTGCGTTGTGAACGTTCTTTTTAATAACTTGGTTTTGAGCGGTCAGACTGAGGAAGGTCATTCTTTCTTGCCGCCTGAGGAAGTGAGTGTTTTGCCGGACGAAACTGATGGTGCGGCGGTTGCTGGACCGGATGGTGCCGGCGGCTCAGACGGGGAAATGCGAGTAAGAGTGAAGCAGTTGGATCTGGAGAATTAGCTGGCGCCGGAGAAACAGTTTGGCACCGGAGAGACATGGGCTAAAACTGGAGGTGTTTTGCAAAGCTGAAGTTAGAGAGAGTCCATGCCTGGATTTAGAGAGATTTTGCAACCGCGTGTGGCAGAAACATTTTGCCTGTTGCGTGGGTCGATTATGGACATTCACCATTGACTGCGAAAAACAAAATTTTTCGCAGTTGAAAAGAGGTAAAAGCTTGTGGCTGCGGTACTTTCGCCAGTTTTTGAATGTTGTATTTCGAATTCGCTCAAAAGCATTGAGGGGCATGGTTTTTCGGCAATTGTCACTCGGGAAAATTGTATTTTTCGGAGTCGGTGCAATCTTCAAATGCAAGGACGTCTGCACAACTAAGTTGTGACGGCGACGCGCGCTTGAGCTGGTTCAATTTGAAGTCTTGCTTTGCTGATAGAGGTGTGGTATACATATGTATGGTATTGGCGAAAGCCAAGCTGGTACCGCAAGGCGGGCGCGCCGGACTTGCCCGTATCAATATGAGCACCTAGAAAAGTATCAATAATAATGAGCACTCAAGTCAGTGTGTTTGCGTTAAAGCAGCAATTAGAACAACTTTTCCCGGGGAAATGGTTCTCTGCGGAAAAAAGACATAAAGCTCTTTTGACTGGCGTGCCGGAGGTCGATGCTCGTCTGGTCAACGGACTTTTACGCAGGCGTATCACTGAATGGGCCGGCAGTATCTCTTCAGGCAAAACTACACTACTTAGAAAGGCGGTGGCAAATTGGTGTTCATCCGGTTTGCACGTCGCCTATGTAGATCAATCCGGTCGTCTTTCTGCTGAAGACTGGGCTTTTGTTGGTGAGGGTAATTTTTCATCCGCTTTTACTCCCAGTCTTGTTGCTCCCAAAGGCAAGTTTTGGGTAGTTAGAAATTTGAGTGAAAATCCTGAATTGAATTCAATGTGGGCAGCAGAGCAATTGCTCCTCTCTCAAGTTTTTGATGTGGTTATTTTTGATAGTGAAAATCTGCGCATTACAAGTCGTTTGTATGCCAGACTAAAACGCGCACTCGATCGATCGAAGGCAGCATTGATTGTTCTTCGAGATGAAAAACGCGGTAGCAATTCCTCTTTTAGTTGGGGCTTTCATACTCAGTTGAATTTTTCTTGGGATTTGCCTATTGATTTGCAAGATGGGTTGTCCGGATGTGCTGCATTTATGCCGGCAATCAAAGGAAATGTGTTCAGGGATGGACTCTCTCAAGCTGTAAAGGTGCGGGGAAAATCTAATGTCTCGAATAGCCTGTATACGCATTCCCCGATTCCCGATCGCCGCACAGCAAAAGTTTGATCCGTCTTTGAGAAATAAATCGCTGGTTCTTGTCACCGGCGGTGAAGGCAAAAAGACACTCAATCAAAAAGTCGTTGCCTGCTCAACTCAAGCAAGTAAAGAATACATACAGCCTGGCATGCGACTTTCTGAAGCTCGCGCAATTTGCGCAGAACTTCTTTCGCGCCCATATGACGCGAAATTGTATGAAGAAGCTCAAACAGAAATTGCCAGAAAACTCATCAATTTGTCTCCACGAGTTTCTGTTTTTGAGCCAGGAATTTTTTTACTTGACGCTTCCGGTCTTTCTCACTTTGGAGGTGAAAGTCGCTTTGCCGCCAATGCTCTCAAAATCTTGAGCAAACTCGGTTATGTTGAAGCAAAAGTAGGCATTGCCGACAGCGCTTTTGCTGCCTCTGTCGCCACTCGTTTGAAAGGGCGCCGCTGGCATCTGGTGCCTTTTGGCACGGACAGGAAATTCATCGCTTCCGTGCCTGTAGAGTATCTTCCTTTGAGTAGCGAATCCGTAGATGTTTTGCGAGAACTTGGTATCAAATCAATTGGTGATTTTGCTGGATTATCGCTTGCATCAGTGGCTGAGCGATTCAACGAAGAAGGAAGAAGGGCTCATGAGCTTGCACTTGGACTCGATCATCGAAGACCGACTTTGCCGCAAATTCTTAAAGATCGGCAATGCTCAATGGAAATCGGTGCACCAATCGAATCATTGAATCAGACACTGTTTATTTTGAAGTCGCTAATCGATAGATTGACTACCGATTTGAAAAGAGATGGATTGTGTGCAGAAGAACTTTCCGTCAGTTTTTTCAATGAAGACGATTTGTTTGACGAACGTCCGATCAAACTGATTGCTCCGACAAATAGCGCCAAGTTTCTTGTAGAAGTGATCAAACTTTCTCTGGAAACTACAAAGCTTCAGCGAGAGTTCACAGGAGTGAGAGTTTCTGTTCAGCGTTTTTGCGATGAAAACTGGCAGCAATCTCATCTTTCGATTTCAGCAAATTGTGCAGACGAACAGCTTGTTTTGAGTGAGCCGTCTATGCTGCTTTTGCAACGTCTAACCACCAGGCTCGGAGAAGGAAAAGTAGTCCAGCCGCAGGCAAGCGATGGATATGGGCTGGCAGGAAACGGTTGTTGGATACCGGTCATTGATACTAAAGCCAGAAGCGGCAAGCGTACAGTGACGGAGACTTGCAAACAGGTGATTACTCCTTTAGATGTGGATTATGTTTTGAAAAGAGCCGGTGCCGCAGGGCTTATTTCCAACCTGGTTTTGAAAAAGCCGCGAGAGCCTGTCAAAGTGATGGTTGAACTAAAAGACGAACAGCCGGTTTCACTTGCATATGGTGGCAATTTGTATCGCATTTCTTTGATCACCACCCCTGAATGTTTGTCAGGTTTTTGGTGGGACAAAATAATCCGCAACTCCTATTACGTGGCCATGATTCAGCCTTCGCAAAGGTCTGAGATCGCTGAAAGCCTGGTTGTGCTTCTAGCTAAAGAGCATATTCAGGACTCCTGGCAGATCGAAGGAGTCTATGACTGAATAAGGCTCATTACCTGCGCTGCAGTCAGTAAAAATCAGAATATATAGCTCTTCTTTTTTCGATTAATCTTGGTCTGTGACTGCGCAGGCGGAGCTGGGGTTTAGAAGAGCAAAAGATGAACTCGGCAAGCGCTTGAGCGCCATGTCTTATGAGGTGAAGCGGGATGTCGACGATCAAATGAGACGCGGGCAGAACACAGATAACAGCGGCTTTTTTGCCACGCGCGCTAAAGAGAGAAGGGACAGGCGTAAGTTGTAAGAAAAGGTCCCAGCCGCTCATTTGCCTGGAATTCTCGCGAATTAGGATAAAACCTTCACCCATTTTTATGGTCAAGATGGCTGTCTATTGCTTGCTATGCGGCTGCCAAGTCTGGTACGTTTAGATGCGTTTGGAATCTATCGTCTGCCGGGTAACAAATGCCAAGGTTTGTGGATGCACTGCCAACGGATCGACAAATTCTCAGCCTTTTTGCGCCGCTGGGAATACTTGCTCGCATCCTTCCGTGCCTGACCAAACCGTCCTGCTATAGCCGCATCGATCTGGAAGAGTTCAAAAGAATTTGCAATTACCTCGGTCCCAAGTCATTGCCGCTGATATTAACCACCGCAATTTTCATCTCGCTGGCGCTTACTGTCGAGACGATTCTTGAAACCACGCGCTATGGCGCACAGGACAGTTCGGGTGCGGCAATCTCAATTGGTCTTTTGCGTGAATTGGGTCCGCTCACCGTCAGTATTTTTTGGGCAGCCCGGGTCACGGTTTTGCTTTCGTACAATGCAAAATTATATGTCGACAGAAATGGTCCGAACGACTTTATCGAAGTATTTGTTTTTCCACGTTTTCTTGCTGGATTGATCATGGCTGTTCCGCTTGCCAGTTACGGCCTCGTTTTCGGATTTGCTACTGCAGCGATGTACGCACCGACAATCGGTGTCAGTTCATGGCAGGAATTCCTGGAGATCGCTCGCGTTTCGATTCACGAAAAAGATATTTTTGTCTATTTTTTCAAACTGATTTTACTCAATCCCATAATCGCGGTGATTGTCGGCAGCGCCTGCGGACTCTATTCTAATGAAGATGGTGGCAGTACCGCTTCTCACGCGGTATCGAAAATGTTTATCTATGCCGTTATTGCCAATTTTGTTTTCACTTATTTCATGTATCCCGTCTAAACAGCAAGGAAGAAGAGCTCTCAATGTCAATCACTACCGATTCCAACTCGGCAATTCGCGATGGACGCATGGGAGTTTTTGTCCTTATATCGATCATCTTTTTGATGGGCTCATACCTCTGGTTCAAAGCAATTTCTCCCTGGAATCCACAGCAAAGATTTGATGTGCACTTTCAAGAGGTGGCTGCCCTCAATGACAATGCGCCGGTCCTGGTCAATGGCGTGCGCGTAGGCTCTGTAGAAAGCATACATTTGAAAGGCAAAGATGCCGTCCATGTGAGACTGCAAATCAATACATCAAAGATTGTCATTCCGGAAGGTTCTACTTTCCGGATCTTGAGCAACAACGTTGTCGGTGTAAAGTACATCGACATTTCTTTGCCCAAACCCGATCCATCAAAGCCAGCACCAAAACCGCTAGACTCATCAATGGAGATCAAAGGACAGGATCCCGGACGTCCGGAAGTATTGATTGACAGTATCACGGCCACTCTGGAGAAAATCAATTTCGAAAAGCTCGAGAAAAAGGTGAGCACCAATCTCGACGAATTATCGAATGCCACCAAGAACATTTCCAAAGTATCTGAGAAATTCGGTCCTGTTGCCGACAAGACTATTTCTATGGAAGGCAAAGTCAGCGGGCTTGCCGACGAGTTCAAGATAACATCGAAGCGGATTAATAAGATAATTGATAATCCGCAATTCGTTGCAGACTTGAAGGACACAACCAAACGGGCGAAGGATGTTGCCGTATCGATTCAGCGGACAATGGGTCAAGTTGACGACATGCTCAAGGATAAAGCGCTGCGATCTGAAGTGAAAGATACGCTGGCTCGATTGAATGACGTGACTCTGCACTTGCAACATGGAATGGAATCATTCGAAAAACTGGCGCAAGATAAAGAAGTGCGTGGCGACATGAAAGCAATCGTAGTCGATGCTAGGCATGCCCTCGACAAAGTCGACAAGCTGGTCGGTACGCCGAGTTTTGGCGCCGATGTTCGAGATTCTTTGAAGGAGGCAAAAGAGGCGCTCGAAAATGTCAACACTGTCAGTTTGCAAGTCAATCAGATGTTGAGCAAGAAGCATCCTCTGCTGCATATGATTTTCGGGGCACCCGGTAAATTGAAAGTACATGCAAAAAAAATGGATAAGTCGAAAGAAGCGAAGGTTGACGGATCAAAAGACTCCACTACAAACCTTACGGCGGGAACGACAACTTCAAACACTGGCGACGCTGTGGTCGATGAAATTAACAAGAAGGCTCCTTCTAGCGACTAGTAGGTATGTGCTGGATATCCTATTGCCAGGCGTACAAAAGTATGGTATTGTTTGGATCTAGAACTTGGAGATCTGGATAGCTAGTCCCCAGTCTCGTGGTAGGTGCATTTGCCTTCCGCGTACTTCCACGTCTGAAGTTTTCTAGATCTGGAAATCCCTGGAAAATTACATCAATATGCCGTGAATGCTGGATATCAAAGATATGCTGAGCTGCATTGTCATTCGTCATTTTCTTTTCTGGATGGAGCATCTAATCCGGAAGAGTTGATCATTCGAGCCAAAGAGCTTGGTTTATCTGCTCTTGCAATAACCGATCATGACGATTTTGGCGGGATCGTCAGATTCGCTTATTCTGCAAGAGAAATGGAATTTCCTGCGATCATTGGTTGTGAACTTACTATTGAAGATGATTCCCATTTGATTTTGCTGGTTGAAAACGAGCAAGGATACAAGAATCTCAGCTACCTGCTTACACAAGCTCGCATGCAAAAAACACGCGGAAGACCTCGTGTTTCATACCAGCATCTGGAAGCGCGTGCCGAAGGATTGATCGCTCTTTCCGGCTGCCCTGATGGACGCATTCCAGCAGCTCTATTCCTCGATCAAATAGCCGAAGCAAAAGAGATAGCCGGACGACTTAAGGAGATGTTTCCAGGGCGCTTTTATCTTGAAGTGTGGAATCACTTTTTAAATCAGGAAGCTGTAATATCCAAACGATTATTGGAATTGTCAGATTCTATGGCAATACCATGGGTGGTGACTAATAATGTTCATTACTCAAACTCTGACGGGCGCATGGTGCATGATGTTCTCACCTGTCTTAAACATGATGTGACATTGGCCAGTGCTGGACGAAGGCTGAGAGCAAATGGCAGTTTTTACATGAAGTCTCCTGACGAGATGGCAAAGCTCTGGCGCCATGATTTGACAGGTATAAATAACACACTGCAGATTGCAGAAAGATGCCAGTTTCGCCTGGGTGCATTCAAACCACCGTTGCCATTTTACGAATTGGAGCCAGGCACCACACATAATGGCATTTTGGAAAAATTAGTATGGGAAGGTGCAAAGATAAGGTATCCTGATCTGACTGCAAAACACCTGCACCAGATCAATTACGAGTTGAGCATGATCACGAATTTGGGTTTGGCTCCCTACTTTCTGATTATGTGGGACATTGTCAAATTCGCTCTCAACAACGGAATTGCTGTACAAGGTCGGGGGTCTGCAGCTAATTCAGCGGTTTGCTATTGTTTGATGATTACTGCCGTTGATCCAATAGGCATGGACTTACTTTTTGAACGTTTTCTCTCTTCCGGGCGCAATGAGCCACCTGATATCGATCTTGATATTGCTCATCAAGAAAGAGAGAAAGTACTCCAATATGTTTATGAAAAATATGGGCGCGAACATGCCGCAATGGTATGCGAGGTAGTTACATATCGAGGTCGTTCTGCCGTGAGAGATACCGCTCGTGTATTGGGATTTTCCCAGGAGCAAGCAGATTCTTTGTCGCTGGAAGCAAGGCACATGGAAGCTCAAGAAGCAGCCCTGAATTTAAGAGCTGGTGGTGCAGAGAGAGCCGGGCTTGATCTGAAAGACAAACGCGTGCAGCAATTGATCAGGGTTGTTGCCGGCTTGCATCAATTACCCCGACACCGCTCAATTCATGTGGGCGGTTTTGTACTCTGCGGAAAGGCACTCGGTGAAGTGGTTCCTGTCGAGCCTGCGGCAATGGATGCGCGCACGGTCATACAGTGGGACAAAGACGATATTGATTTGATGGGATTGATCAAAATCGATCTACTCGGACTGGGTATGCTCACTCTTATTCAAGAAGGATTAAAACTTGTCCATAAATATCGAGGACTGGATATCGATATAGGACGGCTGGACATGAGCGATCCGGCTATCTACGAGATGTTGACCAAAGCGGACACGGTTGGTGTTTTTCAAGTTGAATCACGAGCTCAAATGAATATCCTTCCGCGCATCAAACCCAAATGTTTCTACGACATTATTGTTTCTATCGCCATCGTCAGACCGGGACCGATTCAAGGAAATATCGTCCATCCGTATTTGCGAAGACGCAGAGGCGATGAGCAAGTCACATATCTACATCCGTCCATAGAGCCGATTTTGAAACGTACTTTAGGTGTTCCTTTGTTTCAAGAACAGGGTATGAAGTTGGCTGTTGTCGCTGCTGGATTTACTCCTGCTCAAGCAGATCAGTTGAGACGAGTAATGAGCCATAAGCGATCTCTCGAGAGGATGGCTGCATTGTGCGAAGATCTTGCTGCTGGTATGAAGAAGAATAATTTCTCTGCCGAAGCAATTGAGACAATCACGCATCAATTGAGAGCCTTTGCAAATTATGGATTTCCTGAAAGTCATGCTGCCTCTTTTTCTCTTTTGGTTTATGCATCTGCATATCTAAAACGTTATTTCCCGACCGAGTTTTTCTGCGCGATTTTGAATGCACAACCTATGGGTTTTTACAGCCCAGCCACTCTTATTCGCGATGCGATAAAACACGGTGTGGATGTGCTCAATGTTGATCTGGCAAAGAGTGATTGGGATTGCACAATTGAAGTTGTTGATAAGCAAGAAGGTTTTGGTGCCTTTGGATTTGGCAATGCTAATAAAACGAAAGACGCAGTTGCGCAAAATTCAAAGAAAACTCAAAAACTGGCATTGCGGATTGGATTGAGATTTGTGCACAGTCTGGGAAACAAATCCATGCAAACACTAAAAGCTGCTTTTGCAAACGGCGGTAAATTTACTTCGCTTGAGGATGTTATTCAGAGAAGTGGTCTGGGTCCAAGTGATTTGAAAATGCTTGCCCGTGCTGGTGCTTTTGAAAGTCTTTATCCCGGTCGCCGAAAAGCTTTATGGGAAGTGCTATCCAGGCTTAACAATCCTCCTGAGACTCCCTTGCTTGATTTATTGCAAACACCGCCGGTTGAAGAAGTGCCTGCTATGACCAGCCTCGAAGAAATAGTGGCTGATTTCAGGACTCTTGGTCTTTCTACAGGACCGCACCCAATGACCTTTTATAGGCAATGGGCAGCAGACTCGGGCATCAAATCCTGTCGCGATCTAAATGAGTCTGAACACGGCAAAATTATGTCGGTAGCCGGTGGAGTCATCTGCAGGCAAAGACCGGAAACCGCAAAAGGTTTTGTCTTCATCACTCTGGAAGACGAAACAGGTGTAGCCAATATTATCGTCAATCCCAATGTATTTGCAGAATTCCGGCATTTGATAATGCGTACTTCTTTTATGTCCGTGAAAGGGCAATTGCAACTGGAAGAAGGCGTAGCTAACATACTTGCAGAAAAATTTGAGAAATTGCCGTTATTAGCCGGCAATCCGATTTTGCCTGCTTGTGACTTTCACTGAAAAGTCCTCTGCAATGGCGCGTTGTGTGAACCCGCAGGGGCGACGCTATGCGTCTCCCGGTCGCGTAGATGCCAGATCGAATGCGCCCTGCCCAATCTGTTTGACAGCAGTCAATGCCAGGAATCTCCGGAGTTCCGAAGAGTGTTGATCAAACACAGGTGGGCATCTGGGAGATTTTCAGAGGTTAAGATGCCGTAATCTAATTGCCTCCTGAAAACCACCGGTCCTGCCCTAGAGCACGTAATGAGCGCGAGATTGTGGTATTAGTTAAAAGAAAGTGGCTAGCCGTAAGGGTAATCAGGGTTTATTCTTGAAAGTTGAGCAACTCAATTTGGCTGGAAAGAGCGTTGGCGTCCGATGTCGGCAGATCTAAACAAGAGACCTACTGTTGACGAGCGAGATTACTGGGAGACCCTGTACAGGGTCAAGCGCACGCCGTGGGAACTGGGTCAGATCTCTCCGCCGCTCAAGACTTTCCTTGATTCGCCGTACAAAGTGCCGCCCGGACGTATTGCCGTGCCCGGCTGCGGAACGGGATACGATTGCATGCTTTTCGCCAGCCGCGGATTCGAAGTCACCGCGATAGACTTCGCGCAGTCTGCATTGAAGGCGACCACAGAGAAATTCATTCAGTCCGGCATCTTAAACTCGAAGGGATTCGTGCTCGACAAAGATGTTTTTGACATGCACGACTATGACGGACACTTCGACTATGTTTTGGACCACACTTTCTTCTGCTCGATCCATCCATCGAGACGCAAGCAATATGCCTATGTTGTGCGCGATCTTCTTAAGCCAACCGGCAAGATGATCTCGCTTTTCTGGTTGGTTGAACGTCGTGGTGGTGGCGCACCTTTTTCAACAACCAATGACGATATTTTTGCAGTCTTCAAAGACATCTTTACCTTCGATATCGTGTTTGAGCCGCCGGATTCGGTCGAGTCAAGAAAAGGCAAAGAGATCTTTTGCTTGATGAGCGTCATAAAGTAATCTTTCGGATCACGATTGTTGCTGCCGTACTTGCAGTAACAGTTCACCAACCGAAGTATAAGCTCGCCTTCGAAATCGCCATTTGAAATAGTTCGCGCGGCTGTTCTCCAGCACAGCCTCTCATACTGGCGGCTAGATGGAGACTTTGCAACAGCGCCCTTGCCGGTTTTTTAGTACAGACTCGACCGTCCGGACGCTGCCGTTTGTGTTTGCTGTTCGGGCGGACTGACTATTGCCAGCGCTTCTCGAACATTTTCGTTCTTGGCCAGGGACATTGCCAGCAATTCCATGAATTTGAGAGCCCCGCTGGTATTCAGGTGAGCTGTGTCTTGAAAGTCCGAGTCTTTGAAAACCCAGTGTCTGTTCAGATCCACCAGTGAAATATTGCCTCGCTTGGCTCGCTTCACCATTTCGTGCATGTACCTCTCATACATCCCATTCGGCATCAGTGAAAGGTTCTTAGTCGTCAGCGGCATATTTACGACTACGACTTTCACATGATTTGCCTTCGCATCGGCAAGCAATTTGTCGAAGAAATCGACCTGGTTGGCAAAAAGTTTTTCGTTGGCGGAGGCAAAACGTTTTTTATACTCGCGGGTATTGTCTTTCCAGGGCAGCACCCTATGCGGTGGCAGTATGAAATTTCCTTCAGTCACTGTCGCATTGCCCAGAATATTTCCATCGCCCTTTTCTTGTGGTTCTTTCGCATCGAATTTTGAGTTGACCGGAATACCGGCAAGGGCGGTTTGACCAGCTCTGGTTATCGGCCTGGCAAAATACGCCTGCAGTTCTAATCGTTTGTCTGCAAGGTAATTGAAGTTGTTGTAAAAAGCCTCTGCTGCTGCTTGTGGGGAAACCGTCAGAAGATGTTTTACATCGCTGGTTTTGTCGAAGTGGCGGAAAAACTGGTAAGTTGGAGTCGAGGTGGCTGAATCCACTCCACTGTCGATAAAGTCTCGCAATGTCAGACCAAGCAGCATCACCTTTGGTGCTTTGCCGCTGGAAAAAAGTGAGTGAGCCGTCAAGTATTGATCTGAGATCATGGCGCCAGGCAATGCGAAATTGAAACAAGAAATGTTCCTTTGGGCACCGGCATCTTGCAGCTTTGTCTCTAAGAACGTCGAGTGTGGATGTTTTACTGCATCGATATTTCGATTGAGAAAATCCGCTTCGACCAACGACGTCGGAATCATCATCAGTGATGATCCCATTAGCACCACATCTGGTGCATGCGGTTCGCTCAAGTAAGATTTTGTCCGCCACCATTCCCAGGAAAGACGAACGGGCAACTCCGTCGGTTTGACTTGCAAATTTGGTTTTATGGCAGAAAGTGCAACGTTGATGAAAACAAAAAGTAAGAGCGCGCAGACAACCGGGCGTCCAGGGAATGTGGACAGCCAGGATTTCTTTTCTTGTCCTTGCTCAGGCATTTTCTCGCTTTCGCAAATTGGGAGCGGCTTTACGCCTCCCGACTCTTAATTGTAAAGGAGCTTCGCCAGCCTGTTGTCGACATTAACCTTTAGTTAGGTGAAAGAGCGTGAAAAGCTAAGTATTTGGGGCTTTACGGCTTTGAGCTTCAGTAATGATTAGCTGCGCTTAAGTTCGCCGTCGGACTTCCAACCGCGCGCCAGCAGCCCGAAAACAGCTCGAATTCGCCGTGATCTCCACAGTTTCTCCATATTCTCCATCGTATTTCCATCCTTTATAAATAGAATCTGTTAACGGCTAAGCAAACACCTGTTCTTTGTGAGTGCGTTGAGCCGAAACAAATGGAGTGGAAGCCGAGCATTTTATGCCAAACAGAAAAGTCGCATTTCTGGAACTGTATATGATGCTGGCTGGTAGCAAAACGGCGTGCCTTTTGATCCTGGCGCAAACGAATGGTATCAGAGGGATCGAAGTTCCGGGTGGCAGTCCGAGGCGATGGCTTTGGATGGACGTTTGGGGATCGACAATAGCAATGCTCGCGTGCAGCCTAATGGATGCAAGGTAAAGAGAATCCGTAGTCAACCGAGACACGGCTGCCAACGGCAGTTTTGCCTGAGGGATCAAAGCTTAGTGAAGGCTGCCGAAGGCACCCGGGAGGGCTTGGGCTTCGCTAAGGGTCTTCGATGGTAGGCTTTCCGCCGGGCAGAATAGGAGGGGGCTACCTTAGCTGAAGCTGGTGTCAGAAATCTATGAGGTCGGGGCGACTGCTTCCGGTACGTGCGTGTGCTCAATTTCAATGCACTGGGCAGGCAGAGTACAATGGTTTTGAAGAAGTTGAAGCGATTTCCGGAAAGTCACCTTGTATTGGACAACACTTTTGATGTTAATGCTCATTCCCCCTACCAGGCGTGGATAGTGTTGTTGGCTGCTCCTTGTGCCGCCTGCGCCTTTCTGCTTTGTATGAGCTTGAAGCCAAAGATGTTTGCCTGGGTACTTCTGCATGCCAGAAAATATTTAGAGCCTCTGAGGTGCTTTCAGAGATGAAACACGGATTTCTACTTCTTTTCTTACTTCTCGCTTTTTCGTGTTTGAGTGTTTGCGCAGACGAACCAGACAAAGCGAAAGACGAGATATTGAACAAATGGAAAGCTTCGATCACGACTGAGATTCGTGAGGAGGTTGACCGCCGGTACACTGCCATTTCAAACAGATATACTGGTTGCACAGTTGCGTTTAATATCAATCGCGATGGCTCCGTCACGGATATTCATGTCAGTCACTGCGAGAATTCACTCTTCGCTGGGATGGTCTACGCGGTGGTTTCTCGCTTCAAAGGAAACGCATTGTTGAAGTTTCCAGAAGAAGTGAAAGAGAATGATATAAAGTTTGACTTTGCAGTAATCAGCAACCAGTACCCCCGCATCGGTGATTTTGACTCGACCAGGCACAAGAAAATACCTTACGTAGACGGCAAACGGGTGCCAAGTAAGTGAGCAGATTTCATATCTCAGTATTCATATTGGTTTTCTGTTTTCAGCTACGGGCGTCATCCGCTGTAGCAGAAACAACAAACATTCTGGAATACAAAGACGGAATTCCTAGTGGTCGACAAATCGAGATCCAAGCGAACCCACGAGGTGCAACTGTCTATTTGAGTCCTGATTACAAGCCTACGAGCCAAATTCGTCCCCCTGTTCAAAATCGTCCAGATTCACACAAACAGTTTTCGATTGACGATCGCGATGAACCAGCTTGGACCTTGAAAATTCCCAAGGGCAGATATCCCTGCATATGTGATCCAATTCCGCTTGAGGCGAACGAAAAAGCAATGAGAGAGCGCGCGCAGTTCCCTTCATACTTGCTAAGTCCTTGGAACGAGACAGAGATCGTGATACAAGCTCAAATCGAGCGAGTCATGTATTCAAAACTGAAAACATTTATCGAAGATCAGTTCCGCAAGTCAAAACCACTTAGTTGTGAAATCAAGTACGAATTGACAAAAGATAAGGCGATCCGAAACATTCAAATCGTGCGTCCCAGCTCTGACCCGGAATTTACTGCTGCCGTTCTTAAAGTGGCAAATTCTCTAGGTTCAAGTTTCGTCGCTGCACCGTTTGAGTTTCGCAACAACAGCATTCAATTGCAATCTATATTCACGCCGGATGGAGTGTATCCAGGCTTCAGCAGAAAATTGTTTATGCGCAACGTGTCAACACCAGATCCGAAAATAGACAAACTCTTTGAATAGAATTAGGATACTTGCCAGTCTCAAAAAGGAAGGGGAGGCACTTCAGTTGTGCACTCAACTTACAAAAATTTGAATAAGTACCTGAAGAAAATCGAGCGGCAAAAGTTAGGGCACTGAATATGGTGCCCGGGCATGTTTTATGAAAAAGCAACGTGCTGACACAACAGCATACGCACTTTTGCGAATCAGATTGGATTTCACAGGCAACCTTGCCCAATTAGCGAGGCACTTGGTTGACGTGGCGATGTTTCAATTGACACCGTTTGACTTCTGAGGGGGCTCAAAAGGGGCCCGGAGGAAAATCAAAAAGTCCCGAAAAGCTTAGCCGACAAAGGGATTTGAACCCCCGACCTACGGTTTACGAAAAACCTACAATCCGCCTCGACGTTTTCTCATTCTATTCTTGCCCGCCGTAATTATCGCGCCTGCAAGCAAATCCTCGGCGTTATTTTGCAGCGCCTGCAAACTGAATAGCCCGTCAGACTGCATCTGGATTGACTATATACCAGATTAACTCAACCTGGCAAGCCGCGAAATACACTGGAGATACTGGCGACGCTTGGTTTTTCGAGCTTTCTTCTCGATTTCCGCATACTCAAAAATCGCGTCCGTGATTCGCTGCATTGGCTCACGCAATCTATCTACGGTGAGCTGTATGTATCCGCCGGTGACATTGCCACACTAAATTTGTGACTCGCCAGGCGCTTGAGCGTGTAGTGGAGAACGTCCAGGCTCTCACCAATGGTCAGGAATGTCCGCAAATCGTGGGTCATAAATTTCACGCCTTGAGGTA
>JADZFV010000045.1 GCA_020854255.1 Candidatus Melainabacteria bacterium
CACAACCGATCTACCAGTCTCCACCACCACAACCGATCTACCAGTCTCCACCACCACAACCGATCTACCAGTCTCCACCACCACAACCGGCCTACCAGTCTCCACCACCGCCGCAGCCGGTTTACAGCGCACCACCGCAACAGCAAGTTCAACCACAATACGCCTCGCCAGTTGCGCCAAATGAACCGGCAGAACCAGCTGAGCCCAAACCACCGACTCCGACGCACGCGCGCGTGATTGCAGAGAGAAAAGCGAAACAGGCAGAGCAAGTTTGCGAAGTTTGCGGGCGATTTTACAGTGGTCCAGGCTGCATGCAATGCACGCAATCACTCACTCCGATTGACTTTGGTTTCGACTCACTCAATCCGAAACGCAAAGACCAACGCTAACTTCTGAAGGCGTCTTCAATTGCGGCTCTTGCTGACAGTTCGCTTTTTAGCGAATCGAGCAGACAGAGTTCTTTCTTCAATCGAGTTCCTGTGTCGCAAAGCTCCAGAAGTTCCTGGCGGTCGTCTGACGAATTGAAAAAAAGCGATGCAACCCAGAAGGAAAGATATACAGGATCTGTGGGTAAATCTTCAGGGACTACATTTTTTTTCTGGGTCAACTTATTAGCCAGACCTACTACTTCGCGCAGAGACCGATCAACTTGACCGCCCACCGATAGCGCTTCGGCATCCGGCATGGAATCGTCCAGCCATTCCACTTTTCCGACAAGATATGGCAGCTGTTTTACAATTTCCACAATACGAAAACGCTGCAATCCGACCGTCATGATATTCATTCGACCGTCTTTTAGTTTCACGACTTCGCTGATTTCGGTGGCACAGCCAATCTTGACCGATTTAAAGATTGTGGGATTCCAGAGCAAAACGCCAAATTTCTTGTCGCCCTCGAGTACTGTGTTAATCATCAAGCGGTAGCGATCTTCGAAAATGTAAAGCGGCAGCGGTCGTCCAGGAAACAACACTACATCAGGCAAAGGAAAGAGGGGTAACTCGCAAAGCGAGATTGAAGAAGGTGAGGACATTTAACACTACTGATTGAAAACTACTGACTCTAACTAGTACAAGATTAGACTTGAACTTGAATAAGATTGATTCCAACCTTCCTATCCTACCCTGCCACCGAGATTATTGCTTTAGTGAGAGGAATTTCCACTGGCTTCTTTTGAGGCGCCACCGGCGTTGAGCAAATATTTTTGTACAAACATTACAGTTGAGTAAAACTGGAAGTCGCTGTTCTTTTTCTTTGCAAAACCATGCCCTTCATCCTTAGCGGACAAATACCAGATCGGCACGCCGCTTTTCTTTGTCGCCTCGACGATTTGCCTGGCTTCACTGGCCGGAACTCGCGGGTCATTTTCACCTTGCACTACAAAGAGTGGCTTGGTGATTTTTTCGACTTTGTTCAGGGGCGCTATGCTCTGAAGAAATTCGCGCATCTTTAGGTCGCGCTCGTCTCCGTATTCAACTCTCCTCAAATCGCGGCGGTATTCCTGCGTGTGCTCCAAAAACGTCACCAAATTCGACATGCCGACGACGTCCACGGCGCATGTAATGCGCTCAGGATAAAAAGTTGAGATTGCAAGCGTCATATGCCCGCCGTAGCTTCCGCCTGTGACCATAAGTCGCGTGAAATCAAGATCTTTGCGCCGCCCTATCCAATCAAATAGGGCATTGATGTCTTTGTATGAGTCAACACGATTAAAACCGTTGTCCAGTTTAAGAAATTTTTTTCCGTAGCCTGAAGAACCTCGCACATTAGGAAAGATAAGCGCTACACCAAGCTCGTTCAAATAGTAGTTGAGCCTGCCCAGATAACCTGGGCGTGCCTGTCCTTCCGGTCCTCCGTGTATCACAACAATTACCGGACGCGGCCCTGTAAATCTGGCATCGGGTTTGTAGTAAAAACCGGATATTTCCTTCTCGTCAAAAGTCTTCCACTTAATCAATTCAGGCTCAGAAAAATTCGCGGCTGCTACCGGCCCGGTCTCACATTCGGTCCAGCGGTCTACTTTATTGGTTTTCGTGTCCAGGCTGAAAACATCATTTGGCATGCGCGCACTCTGAACCTGAAAGGCCAGGTCACGACAATTATTGTGCCAATCCAAACCGGAAACTTCTCCTTTCGGAATGTCCTTTACCGCCCAATATTTCCCTGTCGCTGTATCCATCAAATAGAGCTTGCCGAAACCGTCTTCGTTGACGGCAAAAGCGATCATCTTTCCGTCATGGGAGAGTTCGAATTCCTGGACGTCCCATTTGATGTCGGCGGTGAGCGGCTTTAATTTTCTTGTTGCCAGATCGAGATAGCAAAGAGTCTGATACTCGGCGTCACGGTCTGTCGTGACATACAAGCCTTTGCCGTTCGGGGCGAAGCGAATTGATTGATAGCTGGCCTGTTCACCAGGTTTGCGCTGGGTTAATGCAGTCAGCTTGCCTGTCGCCACATCGACCAGCCAGAGATAACTTTCATTTATAGAAACTTCTTCGTTGGCGGCAAGCGTCCTTCCGTCATAACTGACATCGCTTACCGACCAACCTTCGCCTTTTACCTGAGCCAGCAATTTATCAGATTTGGGATCTCTGGGATCGACAAGATAGATATCGTTGTTCTTGCCGTCGCGGCGGCTGGAATTGTATGCATAGAACTTTCCGTCTTTGGAAAAACGGCCGCTTGTATTTCTCGATTTTCCATCCGTAATTAATCTGACGTCTCGAGTGTCGGTATCGTATCTATATACCTGAAAGAATTCGTCTCCGCCTTTATCTTTTTTGAAGAGAAAATAGTCGCCGACAATCGGTTGAAACACTCCGCCGACAACTCTGTCCGGGTAGAAAGTCAGTTGCGTGCGGGCTCCCATGGGCATTTTGAGGAGGTGCACTTGCTGGGTGTCGCTGAATCTCGTGTTGATGAGCATCTCCTTTCTCTTGGGATGCCAACCTGAGACTACAGCGTGTCTAAAATGAGTGTATTTCTCGCAGCCGTTCACCACACTCAGTGGCACAGGAGGAACTCCTTCGACAATTAGATTGTCCGCATTCGCCAGGCACTCGTCTTTGGCTTCAACAGGCAAAGAAGCGCAAATCAAAAGTGAATACATTATTGAAAGTGCTATTGTTTTGGCGTTTGTGACCGACATCGGTATTTCCTCTTTTTCTGTTGTCGCGCTGTTAATTCTTGTACTCGGATTTTTAATAAGACGATTTCAAATCAATTTTTGATGCGCGTCCTCTTTTGCAATAGCTTCTCACTGAAAAAAGACAGTATGCCTGCCAAAATCAATGAAGCCGCCATCGTGTACAAACCACCATGAAAGCCGCCGGTCGCCTGTTTCATGATACCGACTAAATGCGGCCCAACAAAACCTCCCAGATTACCTGTGGAATTTACAAAACCAATTCCCGCCGCCTTCACCCGCGGTGGCAAAAGACCAGTGGCCAGAGACCAGAATGGTCCGACGGTTCCCCAGATACCAAATGCCGTGATACTCAGACTGACCAGTGCCATCCACGGGTTCGAGATCATACTGGTCAGTATGAAACCGACGGCGGCGATAATGGCGGACGAGGCCACATGCAGGCGGCGTTCACCGGTTCTTTGTGAACTTTTGGCAATCACGATCATACCCAGAGCCTGAAACAGCGCCGGTATGACAGTGACAAGCGCCGTCTCTCCGTCAGTCAGTCCGCCGAATCCTTTGATGATCTTGGGCAGCCAGAGCTGGAATCCATACATACCTAAGGTCAAAGAAAAATAAAGAAGCGATAACAGAATAAGCGAGGCAGTTGTTTCACGGCTGAAAAGTTTGACTGAGTCCTTTGCAGCAGACGCTTTCAGAAGATCTTTGTGGACTTCTGCCTTTAGCCACCCTTTTTCTTCTACAGAGAGCCATTTTGCATTTTCCGGTCTATCGGTCAGGAAAAACCATGTGACTATGCCCATCAAGATGGAGGGCAGACCGGTGATCAAAAACAGCCATTTCCAACCGGGCAACCCCAAAAGACCACCCATCTCAAGAATCTTCGACGATATCAAGCCGCCCAAAACACCGGCAGCAGGAATTGCCGCCATGAACTTGGCTACGGCCAGTCCGCGCTGTTTTTCCGGAAACCAGTATGTCAGATAGAGAATCATGCCTGGAAAAAATCCTGCTTCAGCAGCACCGAGAAAAAAACGAAGTGCATAAAACGAGTGGATAGAATTGACCAGTGCCAGTGCCATGGTTATGGCGCCCCAGACAACCATAATAGATGAAATCCATTTGCGTGCGCCCAGGCGTTCCATGGCTATATTGCCAGGCGCACCGAAGAGAAAATAGCCGATGAAAAAAATAGCCAGACCAAATCCAAAATCTTCGTCTGTCATTTTCAAATCCGTGTACATTTGCAGACCGGCAAAGGACACATTGATGCGATCGAGATAGGAAAGTATGTACAGTGAAAACATGTACGGAATCAGCCGACGCGCTACCTTCGCCAGTGTCTTTTCGCCAGCTCCGTCACCTAGCACATTCTGCTCAGAGTCGCTGGAAATTTCGCTTTTCATATTATCGGCATGCTCATTTCTTTGACGCCGGAAATTTCATTATGGAAATCCAAAAACCGCGCCGCCGTTGCCCATACCGTATGCTCCAGGCATGCCGTAACCGCCACCGCCCATCATTCCACCTTGCATCACGCTCGAGCCGACCATCGCACCCACTTCGCCCAGGGCTTTAGCCAGACCACGAAAGAAAGGATGTCCGTGACTCTTTTGCGCATTGCTCGTGTTTTGTGCCTGCTGATTGTAGGCGGACTGCTGAGCGCTCTGAGATTGAGTGTAAGCGGGCTGACTTTGCCCATAGGAAGGGGCGCCCTGATAAGCCTGCTGCGGATGGTAATTGGCAGAATAATTCTGAGTCGGAGCCGGTGCATTGTCGTCTTCAAATTCACGCTGCAAATCCGTATCGTAATTGCTTTGTCGCGCATAACCTGTCTGTTGTTGCGGCTGCTGTTGTCTTTGCACAAGCGGTGCGATGCTCAATGCTTGATCGCCGGACGCCTGACCTGCTTGCTGCTTGTGCAGAAGCTCTACAGCGCTCATCAACATGTTTACCTGTTCTGGAATGGAAGCGTGAATGTCGGTCGGATCGGTGGGAAACATCGCCTGCTCCAGGGGGCGCAAACGTTCGATCATGGTTTTTTGCGGAAATGCTTGACCTTCAATCTGTGTTTCCAGCCAGGCTACCTTTTGCTCGATGCTGCCGTTTACCGGCTCAGCCTGCTGAGAGACGGCGCCTGGACCGCCATGAAATTTTTTGTCGGCATATTGAGCAATTCTGTCGACGCGATCGGCAAGATCTTCTCCGGCATGCGATTTGCCGAAGATTTTCAACTCCAATTGGTCGAGACGATGTTTTATCGGCTCGCCCTGATAGGTTTTTCCGAGCAAGACTGTCTCTAATTCAGTGACGCGCGGATAGTCAGTGCCACTTGTGGTGTCAGAATCGCCGTCACTTTGTGGAGCCTGGGTTGAGTTTGTTGAATCTTGAGGATTGGAAGATCCTGATTGATTGTCGGATCGACTGGCCGATTGATTCAATCCGGCCTGAGACTGCGTCTGACTTCGACTATTGTCCGAGGTAGGCGGAGCCGGAACTGCATTGACAAGCTCATGGAGTCGCGTTTGATCATCACCGCTTCGCGCTTCGCCGAAGACCATCTTTTCCAGCCTGGTCAGCCTGTCTTCTGTTGTATCTTGCAAGTAAGTGTGTTCGAAAAATCGCGTTTCCAGATTATTCAGGTCTTGCGATCCAGCGGCAAAAGCTTCTGGAATTGTCAGCGTCACAGATAAAACAGCCAGAGCAAAGAATGTCACCCACAAACAGGCGACAACAAACGGACTCGATTTGCCACCCGAAAGGGAGGCGTGCAAATTCGTGCTCTTCATCGCACAAATTATAGCCGCAGAAAAAAAGCATAAGCAAATAAGCTTTTGAAGAACGGTTGTACAGGTCAAGCAGTAAAACTAGATGAACACTCGTATAGAATTGAAATCGGGGTCAATAGCTTAAGCGCTCAGAAAAGCCTGGTGGCATGGATATCGACAATCTAGATTGGGGGCCTGACGAGGTCCAGGTCTTGATGGCGGATGCGGATAAAGCCGTAGCCGAGCAGCGCTTCGCCGATGCTGAACCACTTCTAACGCGCGCAATCGAGCTATTGAAAACCCCGCAAGGAACGTTCGATCCGGATTTGGCCAATTGCCTGCAAAAGCTCAGCGAAGTCTATTGTGCTCTTGATGACTTCGGAAAAGCTGCTCCCATTTTCGAAAGGCTGCTAAACCTGGGCGAGAAGATGCTTGGCAAGCATGACCCCGACATTATTGTCATTTCGTATCGGCTGGCGACCGCCTATGAGCTATTGGGGCGATCTGAGGAAGCCGGCGCGATGTACGCGCGTGCCGTTCAGAACGCGGAGGAAGGGCTGGGAACAGCCGATCGACTCACCAAGCGCTTTCGAGACGGCTATGCTGGTTGGCTGGAAAGAAGGGCCAGACCGACTGCCGGCGAGCGCATCGATTTTGCTCAACAGGCAGGATACGGTGGCGCCGACGGTTTTCACAAGCGAGACAATTTCAAAGCCACAAAAGAGCTGGAGCTGGAATTGGAGGCAATGCCAGACGAGTCAGGCGCCACCGGTCTAAAGAGCCGCGCCACATTCAAAGTCCGGTTGCTCAAACATCTGGGGCGCTGGGGACACATTATCATTCCGGCCTTCTGCTCTTTTCTGCTTCTAATAGGCGCTTCCTTGTGGATGCAATCGTTAGTTAAAACCAGCAACAGCAAAGGAGTTAAATCAGACGCAGAGGTTTACGGTCGAGTCGGCACCACTTATGCATCACTCGATAAGACTGCCAGCATCTCCATTCTGAACGATAATGAAGTTGAGGTAAAAGTAAACGGCGCCTGTAAGAAAATGCCATATGTCCTGATTACCAATGGTCTTCTGGACGCGCGCAAAGTTGTTGAAGGGTTTTTCGTTCCGCGTGAGAAGTGGTATCAATTTGTCGATGACCAGTTGGTCGGACAGGACGGTGGCAGGCTATATGCCAAAACAGCTGTTGAGTGGCGAGTCGTTGATGGAATGCATCGCATAGTCGACTTTGCGCAGAACTACTTCAGAGTGAAAGGGACATATCCGTCCAATGCCGATCGCTGGAATACTCAGCTGATATCCAAGTGGGTGAACCCACTTACTGGTCGAGCCGAGCCAATCAGGCTTCAGGCGGTTTCGCTGGACGTGGGGCTGGCTTATATTTTTGGGGGTTCTGATACCACCAAGAAAGTGCTCGACTACCTGGGTACAGGCACGATGTGGGTGGATGAAACCAAAGCCGATCCCTGCTCGATCAAGTGTCTGACGACATTTGGCACAGACAAATCAGTGGATGGCTTCAAATCTCGCGATTTCTATATTCACGGATTCGACCGCAATGCGCTGGTTCTGCCTGGTGCCAGCCAGAAGGAGCACTATTTTATTTATTTGGAAAACGGCGAGGACATAATGGCGCAAAGGGCAAAAGCGGCATTGAAGGATCAAACGGAAGGAGAACGTTTGATGCCCCATCGCCTCTATCTGGTGCGCATGAAAAACGAAGGCGATCCTTTTCTCGTCAAAGATGCCGGTTATTTCCTGGTGGGCGGGTTGGCGGCGTTTAGTTTTTTTCTCTGGTTGTTTATTGATTTGCCCAGCCGCTCCAAAAGAGAGGGATCAAAAATCCGTTTGCTCGAGATACTGACCCTTACCTTTCTCTTACTGGTCGGCGTTCGCTATATTTTGAAGATGCTTCCCTAGAATTCTTTTATGTGATTTCTGGGTCCACGTCTACTAAGTGTCACTGCGTTAATCTCTCGGCTTGTTGCGGCGGCTAAAATTGGGCAGTTGCTCGGGTCCCTTAATGACGAAGACCGCCTTTATGCACGATAAACAAACAACCTGTGCCCATCCCAATCCGAAAGATCGCAATCGATCGATAATCTGGGCGCGCTTCGCCCTCGACTCGACAGAATGGGTGATTCTTTCTGCCCGGATAACGCAAATGACTTGTGATGCCGGTCTTCAGCCACTGGTTTCTTTTGCGCTTCTGGGACCTGGCGGTAAGGTTTTGATGGAGACTTTGATCAAAACAAACGAATTAGGTGCCCGTGACGCAATTGAAGGGCACGGCATCGACTATGCAGTGCTGATGAAAGCTCAAACGTACCAGGATGCAATTGCCGAAATCAAACAGCGTATCGAACGCAAACAAGTTCTGTGCTGGGACACTGTCGATATCAGGCAAATCTTCTCTCTTGTGGCAGCAGCCAATAATGAAGATGCTTTCTCTTTGCCTTTAATCAGCGTCGGCGAAGAGTATGGCCGCTTTCTCGGCGATCTTAGACCGGGCACATCGTCATATCAATTGCCCGAATTGAAGCGTGAAAAAAGTGCACTCGACGAGGCTAAGAACGTCCTTCTTGCCATTATTGAGATGGCAGGCAGCAATCAGTACATGGACAGTGCCGGCGCCTCACCGATGGGCTGGACAGGTGAGTTTTATCGTCCCAAAACATCTCCGGCTGAAAAGATCAAAGGCTTTCTGGGCATTGAATAGTCGCCAGCATAGCTGACTGGCAGCCAATCGAAAAAAAAGAGAATCTCAAAACCAATAAGTGACATCCGACATCAAAGAACGCGCCATAAGATCGTCTTATGATGCGGTTATAATCGGCGCCGGCGCAAACTGACTTGCTTGTGCAATCACGCTGGCGGCAGCCGGTATATCTTGCCTGGCGGTGAATCGCATCTTACCTGGTTCAAATCTAGAGCTTTCTGAACACTACGCGACGGTTCAGTTGTCTGCCCATCGCCGTCGAATTGTCTGCCACTGGTTTTGTATATCCAAATCCTGACGGTTTCAAACGTCCGGCCGCTACGCCAATATTGACGAGATAGCTTTTGACCGCGTTGGCGCGGCGCCCAGACAATTTGATGTTGTAGGCCATGCCGCCCATACTGTCGGTGTGACCTTCAACACCCAGTCTCAAGTTCTTGTGCTGCTCCAGATAAACGGCCAATTTGTTGAGAATTGGTTTTGAAACCGGACGGATCACCGACTTGTCGAAATCAAACAAAATTGCTCTGGTTGTGGCAACGCCAGTATCTTCGAGCGACTTGATGATGCGCCGTGCCTCTGAATCAGGATCGACACTGTCGTCCTTCAACAGACCATCAAGTTTTGGATGCCTGAGTTGAACAAGATTCCAGAGAAATGGTCCCTGTCCTCTCACCATCAAGGGGAAATTGGCATTGTCCAAAATCCAGTATTGCCAGTGGTTGTCGGTTTCTGCGTGAATGGTTCGAACCGAAACCAGATGATCGTTTATAAAAATATCTGCCGGTTCTATATTGATTGGCCGAATTGTGTGGGCAAGCGGAAAAACTTCTCGATTGTATTTCAGTGGGCTGTCCGGTCCGTCGAGCTCAAAGTCGCTTATCTCGCCGCGTTTTAATGAATTATAAACCGCATCTGAAACGCGCAAGATATTTGTGTATCCAACCAGAGTGCAATTCTGGTGCTCCGGGTAGAAAAGACTGACTCTTCGAGATGTGTTGACGTCGTGAATTTCAGTAGCGCGCGTGCCTTCACCTCTGGAAGGAGGAGTCATGTGCCATCTGAAACTATAGCCAGAGGCATTGTTGAACTCAACATCAGCAACAAAACTGTAGTCGCCTATTTGCTGCCAGCGCGTATCGACTCCCTGCAGGATTGGAAAAACGATGCGCAGGTCCTTAAACATAGTCAATTTGCCGGTCAGGTCTTTTTGCTTCTTCGCCGGTGTTACAGAAGGGGTGGTCGCGGCAGCCTCAGGCAATGAAGTTGGCGAAGGCGAAACGGACTGCGGGGTCTGAGGGGTTTGTGCAGGAGCAACAGGTGGTGCAACAGCCGGGGCGGGCTCAGGCGCGATTGACGGCGCCAGCGCAGGCGACGGCGTCATGGGCTGAGCAGCCAGTGGTTGAGCGGCCACCTGCCAAAACAAAGTCACTAAAACCAAATTTACAAAAAGGGTCAGCCGGGTCGCCTTCAAATCCAACTCCTTGCTTTATCTATCAATTGATTGATCTACGGCTGATTATTTCAGATGGGGGCGGCTTCGGTCTCATAGCTTAGTTATGTATAGTCCCTGGCTTTGAATTGCTTTACAACATCCCAGGAAACATGCCGGGAAGTGGCGGCAACAGGCAAATTTTGGGCGCTTGCGGCGATTTTATAAATTAATCTTGGCAAGCACAACTTGCAGCCTGCACCACTTGCGGTGGCAGGACAAACAAATGCTCACGGTGTTAACAACAGTGCCTCAGCCAAAGCAATGCTGCAATAAGCAATGCCGCCTAAATGATAGCCAGACAACCTGCAAATCAGTTCAATTGAAAAAATTGACTACCAGGTGTTCTGGTCGGACAGATACGAACTCTTCAAGGCCTGATAGGCGATGTATCCGTAGACGAGAAACAAAATAATAAAGCCGACGCAATAGAACTTGAAGCTGAACTTCAGCAACGGCCTGATAATAAAGTCAATTAAAAGTATGCCTGTACCGGCGCCCATGGACCTGCAGCCCCAATCAAGAGAGAGTATTTTTGACCAATAACCAACCGCAAATCATAGCTGAGCACCGCATATGAAGTCACAGAAGGGAAGATAAAATCTTTCGCTTGACATCAGTTAATGTTTGAACTAATTCCTGTAAACCTATATGCCTCAATCGGTTTCGAACTTTCCAGGCTGCCAAATTACGCACCATATCAGGTGACAAGCTGGCGACTTTGCAACCTCTTTTTATGTTTTCTGGCAGTATTGAAGCACTAACACCCGGCACTATCACTTGTTTTTCGGTTTTCGCACAACTGGACCTGTATCTGCCGCAGCTTTCCGGTGCGACGCACAGTCCTGATTTAATAAAACTGCAAACCGTTACCAGACAAAAATTTCAGCAGTTTGGCCCTGGTGGCAAGCTGTGAATTCAAGCACCCCGCCCTTAAGGGCGGGGTCTCCTTGTGAGGATGAAGAGCATTCACGTCAAAATCGCCAAAACCACGCAACGACTGAGGTGAGGATGCCGGATCAAGTCTTTGTTCGTCATACGCATGCGAACTGATTGTCCAGCATAACAGTCCACTCGCCTAGATTCGCCGTAGTAAAAGCACCCCAGTATTTCATATGTGTACCATCCAGGTTGCTTTTCTATGCTTTCAAGCCGGTCTGTAAGCACATAGCCTGGGCGCGTATAAGGAATTAATCGTTCTGACAATGGAGTTATTTGGGATTGCCGAATCCAGCGCTCTTTAGCCTTTGACTTTGCTTGGTGAGCCAATTCTCTACAATTTCTGCCGTGCGGACGTCATATTGTCCTTTTTCAAAAATGAGGTGTTCTGCTTCATCAAGCAGGACGTAATTTTTGTACGGAGTCTTAAGAGCGTTGAACAGACGCAGAGTTCCGTCCGCTCTGGAAAGCTTGTCGCGTCCGCCTTGCAACATTAAGACCGGGACACTTTCAATGCGCTTTGCCATCTCATCGCTTTGATTCATGAATGTGGCAAATTGGGCCATTTGCTTGGGTGTCATTTCCAGCTTGGCGCGGGGATCTTTTGCCCAGTTGTCGCGCAGGTTTTTATTGCTTGTAGCTCTTTCTATTACCTTGTCGCCGACGTTGAACTTGGAATTGGGTCGCACCATTCGTAATGCCACTTCCATTGCCGTCTTCTTTCCACCGTAGTACTGTGAGCCAGGCACCGAGGCAATCAGTCCCGACACATATTCAGGAAAAAGAGCAGTCGCCTGCAGCGCGATCGCACCACCCATGGACTCCCCAAGCAGGAAAACCGGCACGCCCGGATTCATTGTCTTAACCCAGTAAATAGCGCTGCGCAAGTCCATCATCGTCTGATAGAAATCGAGCTTCTTGTCCTCTCCCGGTGCGCCCTTCCAGCTGCCAAATCCACGCACGTCAATGGCATAAGTGGAGATGCCGCGGCCGGCCATCCGTTTTGCAAAACCGGCAAAAGACTCTTTATACAAGCCGAATCCATGAATAGACAAAATTGCGGCAATCGGTTGTTTGCCTGAAGCCGGCCACGATGTGAAAGAAGTCTCGAAAGAAGAATCTTGAGGAATTGGCGGGATTGGCTGCTCCTGTGGTTTGCCCACAACTGGAGGCTTTGGCACAATCTCCGGGGTTTTTCCGGCTGTATCGGGTGGGGGCTGAACTTTTATCGACGTTTTTTCGGGAGGATTAATGCGGGACTCTGACTGAGATGGAGTTATCTTCTTGATCTGGAAGTCAGAATTATCAAGCGGAAACGGCTGGCTAGCTGGTTTTGCAAACCCGGAAAGGGAAGAAATCGATAAAATCCCGACTGAAAGCGCCGCGACACAGGGCACCTTCAATTGCCGATTTTCAGTTTTTCTAAACTCGTTTCTCGTCATTCCCATGGTGAGTACCACGCTTGATGTAAAGAGTATATCAAGACCGGCTTTACCAGGCGCTTTATGTGAATTTCTACAGCTCTTCTCGCCAATTCCAGTTGGTGAGTCGGTTGTTAGAATCAAGCTTCTTCGTCTCCAGAGTTAGATTAGGCAGGTCGGCAACAAGCCTTTGAACGTCTCGGGCGGTCCATTTATCTTTGCTGATTGTTAATACTCTCAAATTGGGCATTTGTTTCAACGTCCGAGCTACTTGAGGCGTAACCCCTGTAGCTGCGATGCTCAGAGCAATCAAATTCTTGAACGGCTTTAGACCTTCATTGGTGACTTTCGGGTTCGAGTCGACCGTCAAGAATTGCAATTGTTCTATCCTTGCCAGTCGTTTCACATCACTGTCATCCAGATCGTCTTCAGCAAGATTGAGTACTTTCAAACGTTTGCTTAAAACCATTCTGTCGATCAGATGCTTGGCTCCGGCAACATTTTTGAGGCCGAGATAAGTCATTTCCGGAAAGTTTTTGAGAGATCGAACGCCTGAATTTGTCACATTCGAGTCCGAAACATCTAAAGATTCCAGACTGGGAAGATCCTTGATGAAATTGAGTCCTTTGTCGGTCGTTTTGGTACCGAAAAGGAAGACTTCTTTTAGCCCCGTCAAATCAGTGCAGCAAGACAAGCTTGCGTCATAAACAAAGCCTAGGTCTTCGACTTTGACGGCTGCGTCTTCCACAATGTGCAAGTGTTGTAAATCTCCAGCGCGAAAGCCTCTCAATAAGTGAGGATAACTATAGAGCCGGCTGGCTGGAACTCTAAGATATGTATCAGCTTCAAAAGGAACGCTAATCGATCCTTGAGCGACTCTGGAATTATCTATCTTGACCATGGGATGAGTGTATTTGAACACGCCGATATCAAAGGCATCTGGAAATTTGTAAACTTGCATGGGCTGAGCGCCGCCGCCATCAACTCTCATATAACGTGCATGTCCAACACTCAATGCCTCGTCATAATTCTTTATTGCCGAGTCTGAGACTTGTGCCGATTGAGTCGATTCCTGGACTGCTGGCTTTTGCCTGGCAGGAAGATTCAATCCCAGACAGGCACCGCCAACAAAAGAACCAACGCAAAGAGCGGCGACCAGAAAACCAGCCTTAGACTTCTTCTCTCTGACTTGAGGGGCGACGAAAATCGGAATATCCTTTACGGTTCGGCTGTGAGCTCTGCTCGGAGTCTTCTTGGGCGATACTTCGGCCAGTTCCTGTTTCAGGGTGGCAAGATCGCGCGCCAGATCAAAAAAGTTTTGGTAACGCGTATCCGGGTCTTTGATTAAAGACTTTGCAATTATCGCTTCCAGTTGGTCAGGGAATTCCCTTCCCAATGACGCTTCTTTCATAGTTGCCGGCATGGCTGTCTGATGCTTCATCATCAAATTGAGAGCAGTGTCGCCATGAAATGGCGGCGCGCCAGTCAACGCCTCGTACATGACGCAACCGAGAGAATAGACATCGCTGCGGTGATCGACTTTTACACCCATGCACTGCTCAGGGCTCATATATAGTGGTGTGCCGAATACCTCTCCGGTGCGCGTGAGCGTTAGTGAATGACCATCTTCGCCCTCGGTCATTTTGGCGATGCCGAAATCCACAACCTTGGGAGTGTAGCCTGTGGGATCGTTGAGAGATTTGGCCAGCATAATATTGCCGGGCTTGATATCGCGGTGAATGACGCCCTGTTCGTGCGCATAGCCGAGACCAAAGCAAACCGGAATGAAGATATTCAGAACTTCTTCTACAGAAAGAATTCCGACTTTCCTTGAATACTCGGATAAATTTTGTCCTTCCACCAGATCCATAACGAAGAAAGGTTGGTGGTTTTCCAGCACACCGAAATCATGTGCTTTGACCAGATTTGGGTGTGAGAGTCTGCTTGCCGCCTGAGCCTCTTTGTGAAAACGGCGCAGGGCGACATCAGTGAACGCCTGCCCGTGCAGAGTCTTCAGTGCGAACATTTGACGCAGAAAGATCTGCTCCACGCGGTACACCGCGCCCATGCCGCCATGCCCGAGCACAGACAGAACCTTGTAACGCTCGCTTATTACCTGACCGACATTGAGCAGTTCGCTATTGGAGCCGTTTACGCCGGACTCGGTGAGCAGAGTCTTCGGCAACTCAACTTTCGGAAGGCCAAACCTGGGAGTGTGAGAACCGGAAGTATCCATGGAGTCAATTCTAGGGATCGGATCCAAAAAGCAGATTTTATTGGTGTTTAGAAACTATAGCTGTTTCCAAGCCAGCTTGAGTTTGACTCGGGCGGTAAGAAAATTAGACAAAAGTCTCTAAACGCTTCGCTGTTTATGATTTCGCGACTTTCGTATAAACCGGAAAGAAATATATCTACCGGACGGCAGTGTCATATAAGTACGGCGCGCGCTTTACCCCAAATCAATATACGAAATGGATAAAACGCGCTCTTTTAAAAATTGATATTGGTACCGTATGTAGTTAATTTAAAAGTGCCATCACTAATGGTGCACATTTTGTTTTCAAATTCGCTACAATTCTATGCATGGAACTGAATCACGCCACCGAAATCGCCACCACTCTGATGAGTATTCACGGTCTTTCTGATTGGCTGTTTCGCTTGAATAAGAGCAAGCGCTGTCTGGGAATATGCAAAGCATCTCAACGGACAATCGAACTTTCGACTGCTTATGTTTTTCAAAATTCAGAAGAACATGTACGCGATACGATTTTGCACGAGATCGCACACGCGCTGGTGGGAATTGAGCACGGGCACGATTCTGTCTGGAAGGAAATGTGCCTGATATTGGGCTGCCAACCAAGAGCTTGCGACAATACCGCGGTCTTGCCGGAAGGGTCCTGGCAGGCTCGTTGCCCTTCTTGCCTGACGGCCTTCACTCGCCACAGGCGCCCGGAGCAAGTGGCTGGAATGCACTGCAGAAAATGCGGTCCGGAGCGCGGCAAGTTGTTGTTCAAAAACCTGCGCAGGGATAATTTCAGGCAGGTTCAACCAATACGTCAAGCCAATCTCAAGCAGCCCCGCCAATTGACTCTTCCACTGGGAGCAGCGTTTTAGTTCTAGTATTCGATTCTAGAACGTTCTACGTTCCATAAAACACATTTGCGAATTGATGCCTGCTTCGTGAACTGGCGCGCGCATGTAAGTGCCATCCGGCAGCATGATGCGGGCTTTAACAGTATCGCACAAGTAAGCATTCAAGACTTCATCGCGCAGGTAGCGGGCATTTTTCTTATCGTCGATGGGCACAAGAACTTCAACGCGCCTGTCCAGATTTCTCGGCATCAGGTCGGCACTGCCGAAATAAATCTCTTCGTCACCGCCGTTGCGGAAATAATAAATGCGGCTGTGCTCGAGAAATCGTCCCACGATACTGACCACTCGAATGTTATCGCTGACGCCCTGAATACCTGGCTTCAAGCAACAAACGCCACGCACAATCAAATCGATTTGCACACCAGCCTGAGAAGCTTCATACAAAAGTTTTATTATGCGTTCATCGACAAGCGCGTTGGTTTTGAAAATCAGGTGACCTGGTTTGCCAGCGCGGTGGTTTTCAATCTCGCGCCTGATCATACTTTC
The DNA here is from genome assembly GCA_020854255.1 of Candidatus Melainabacteria bacterium. Taxonomy (GTDB): domain Bacteria; phylum Cyanobacteriota; class Vampirovibrionia; order Obscuribacterales; family Obscuribacteraceae; genus QKMZ01. The sequence continues at coordinate 16,132 of JADZFV010000045.1, forward strand.
AAATCGATCGCGCAAATTAATCGGTGCAACGATCAGTTTGCGATAATCTTTTTTGCGCGAATAACCTGTTAAATAATTGAACAGATCGGCAACATCCGCACCCAACTCTTCATCTGCCGTAAGCAAGCCGAAATCAGTGTAGAGGTGCGCTGTGACCGGGTTATAGTTGCCGGTTCCGAAGTGGACGTAGCGCTTGATCCGGTCGCCTTCTTTGCGAATAATCAACGCCACTTTAGCGTGCACTTTCAGTCCCAGGAGTCCATAAACAACGTGAACACCCTGGCGTTCCATCGCCTTCGCCCATTCAATATTGCTTTTTTCGTCAAAGCGAGCTTTCAATTCCACCAAAACGGCTACCTGTTTTCCGCGCTCGGGAGCCCGAATCAGAGCATCTACTATGGGTGAATTATTGCCGACTCGATACAGTGTCATCTTCATTGCCTGTACGTTTGGATCGCGCACGGACTGCGTCAAGAAATTTACGACCGGCTGAAAGGAATCATACGGATGATGAACCAAAACATCACGACGTTTCAAAACGCTGAACAGGTCTTCATCCTGCGAGTCAGGATTAAGTGCCTGAGGAATTGCCGGCAGAAACGATGGATATTTTAAATCGGGGCGGTCGAGCGAACAAATATACTTGAGCATGCTCAAAGGCAGGCGCCCTTCCACCCAGTAGATGTCGACCGGTTCGATCTCCAGATTGTCGACCAGTATTTCCAGAACGCGATTGGGAATACCCGGATTAACTTCCAGCCGCACAACATCGCCGAATCTTCTCTGGCGAATGCCTTCTTCGGTTGTTTCCAAAAGATCGCCGGCTTCCCACTCCTGGATTTCCATTTCCGCATCTCTGGTGACGTGAAATGGATGCGACTCGACCACTTCCATGCCCGGGAAAAGGAAATCCAGATGAGCGCTTATCAACTCATCGAGCCAGATGAATGTCTGAGTTTTGCTGGTTTGGAAATTACGCCTGGAAAGGGGAGAGGATGGGTCATCAACTCGAATCAGTTGAGGCAGGCTATCCGGCACCTTAACTCGTGCAAACCGCTCCTCGCCGAGGTTGTCTTTGATCAGGACAGCCAGGTTAAGACTGAGGTTGGAGATATGGGGAAACGGATGCCCCGGGTCATAGCCCAAAGGCGTCAGAATCGGAAAGATATTCTGGTGGAAGTATTCACGAATCTTTGATTTCTGGCTCTCATTCAATTCGTTGTACTGCAGAATGCTTACTCCGGCGTCAAGCAGTGCAGGTGTGAGCTCATTTTTGTAATAGCGATGAGCTCTCTGCAGGAGAGCTGCCACTTCAAATCTAATGGTCTTGAGCTGGTCGCTCGGCGTCAGACCGTCGATGCCGACGGCAGTATTTCCTGCCTCGACCTGTCTTTTCAGCCCGGCTACCCTGACCATAAAAAACTCATCCAGATTGGAGCCCACTATGGACAGAAACTTGACCCGCTCCAAAAGGGGATTGACAGGATCTTTACCCTCTTCGAGCACTCGAGCCTGAAAGGACAGCAGGCTCAATTCCCGATTGACATACAACTTAGGATCGTCAAGCGAAGGAAGTGGATTGGCGTAGTCCAGTTCGGCAAACTGGCCGGTAGACAGCGAGGTGGACGGCGTCGACTCGACATCGTTCTTGTTTTGCAGATTTTCGGTCGTCATTCCTAAATTGTAGTGGATCCGAGGCTCTCCCCGGTTATTTCGTCTTGACTATTCTTTGCTAAACGACCTCTCAGGCTTCCAGATGTAGCCGTCCGCTTTACAAAGTGTTTTGCCAGAGGTGTTCTGGTTCTGGTCGCAGTCGGTTTCTAAGTTTGTACCTCAAAAGATCGCAACAAACTGGAAATTGGCAGGACGAAAGCCCTCCAATCGCCCGTCTTCAGTCGCTGAAACCGATCAGTCTTTTGTTTGGAATTTCTACCGATATCGGTTGAACTTTGAAACTTCACTGGCTTGAGATCTGGTACTGAAAACCGCCGTTTCGCTGCTCACCGTCACAGGCAGAAACAAGCATGCCTGCCCTTTTTCGGCTGTTTTCAATGAGCAAAGCATTAGGCAAATCGGTTGATTCTACCTTGGCAATGGCTGCCTCAAGAGACCTTCCACCTTCCAGATGCCGGGCGATCAGGCGGGGCCGAATCGTCTCGATTGACGTGTCCAAAAACCATGAATCGTCCAACAGTTGGGCGATTTGGCGCCAGCGATCCTGTTCTAAAAGGAGGTAATTTCCTTCCGTAACAATCACTTTGACATCGGCGCCAATTTCAATAGCGTCGTCAATAGGGGCGTCCACTGAACGGTCGAATGCCGGAGCCTTCAAAGCACGAGGTGGCGATTGTCTGATTTTCGTAAGCAGCTCGGTAAAAGCACGGGCGTCGAAAGTGTCCGGTATCCCTTTCAAAGCCCTCAGCCCTAACCTGTCGAGCTCCTCATTAGACAGGTGATAGCCGTCCATTGGCAATATTTGGGCTTTTTGCCGAGCCGGCAGGGCGGAATTGAGCGCCGCAACCAGTCGCTGGGCCAGGGTAGACTTTCCAGCACCCGGATAGCCGACAATTCCGACAATAAAACGATTATCGGCAGGTAGGCATGATAATGCCGTAATGACGTGCTGTGTAAGTTCTTCCAAATCAATTCTCCTGTGGCCGATTGCAGACTAGAGGGGGAAAAGTGGTATACACAAATTATGGCGGCATCCTGGAACACGTGTGATTTTAAAAGACTACTCAAAACAGTTGTTTTTTGTGTTTGCGGGATTGGTATTTTGATCAGCTTGAGGTAAACCGGTGGAAGCCCCAGCGGAAAATACTGGGCAAGAGGTTCTCGGATCCATAGGCTGGTTGGTCGACCGGACCAACCAGCAGGTGCTGGGCACGGTTTGGCTGGCTGATAATGCAAAAGCAGTCACTTGCGCCCATCTAATCGTTCCGTACTCGAACTTTCCGGAAGTTCTGCAAGTAAAGTTTCCCGCCACTGGAATCACCTGTGGTGTCAAAGAAATCGAATTTCATCCTGATTTCGATCGCTGGATGGCCAAGCGCTTTGCTGGACAGTCTCAGCTGGTCCCGGCCTTCGAATTGATTTCACAAGCCCAAAACGTTGCCGCACTGAGGCTTTCCGGGCAGCTCAAGCAACTGGATCGCGAAACCATGCAACGCGTGAATGCGGCCCTGGTCTTGCCGCCTCCGCAAGGTGAGACGATGGTTTCCGGTACAGCCGGAAGAATTGAATTGACGTCTGTTTTGCAGACTCTGGTCAACGCTCGCAATTTTGGCACGCTCATGTTGCTCGACGATCGTAATCACATCATTGCCCGCCTGTTTCTAGAAGATGGCAAACTGACGCATGCCCAATTCCGCAACTCGCAAAATGAAGAGGCGATTTACAGGTTGATTACTTCCGAGATCGAGCGTTTTCCATTTCACTTCATGCCGCAGACACAGACTGAAGCGCAATGGTGCATATTCCCGCCCATTGAAAAAAGCACTACTTTTCTTTTGATGGAAGCTTATCGCCGCATGGAGGAGTTCAACCAAATGGTTGAACAGGCCGGCGGTCTGAATATGGTGGCAGTCAGACGAAGCGAAACTATCAATTTCGACTTATTGCCTGAAGATTGGCGACCCCTTTCAGCATATGTCTGGAATTGTGTCAACCCTGAGATGTCGCTTGGATGTTTGACCAGATCGCTAAGCCTTGATGCATACAGCATCATAGGTGCATTGCAAACTCTCTGCGGCAGCGGTCAAATCGGTTTGGAAAAACGTGAGCCGTCCACAGTCGGTGAAAGCCTGCCTCTGGAGATGGCGGTCGATACTCATTTGGCGGGCGGCGACGATGTTTACGCACTGGGTATTGATCCACGCACCAGTCTGCCGGTTATTATGCGGGGCTTTATCGTTGAGGAGTTCTGGCAGGGTCTCGACCAGCATCAAGTCTCTTCCATTTCTCTTCCGCTTGAATTAGCAGGAGCGCCGCTCGTCAAAGACGGTGCCGTGGTCGGCATTCACTGTGGGCCACTTGTGCAGGAATTCGGACATTATGGTGAAGGATTCGAGCCGCAGCTGATGGTTGCGGTCCAGGCGGTACAGACTTGCCTCGGTCTCAATACGCCTCAGACAATTGCACATTCCGGTTCTTATCCTCCGGTCAAAGAAGCGGCCGCGGCAGCCAGTGCCTCGCAAAATGCGGCCGAGCAAACCGGTGAATGGAACAAGCTGACTGCAACTCCGGAGAGTCTCTCACCGCTCATATTGAAAGAACGCATGGAAACGCGCGAGATGAATGCGCCTATGCAAGCGTTCACTTCACTGTTTGGCTCCATAAAAGGCGCCGTAGATGGATTTAAGAAGGTGCCACCGCCGCCACCGGGACAGTTTCTTCAGGCGCAGCTGATGAGGCAGACTATTTCTTCCAACAAGTTCAGCAAGGTCTCGGAAAATACCGAATTTCAAAACGGCGATGTGGTACGTTTTGAAGTGAAGTGTTTTGAAAATTGCCATATGTACGTGCTTGTGAAATCAGCGTCGAGCACCATTGCGCCGCGCTTGATTTACCCTTACAGTATTGATGATGATCTTGCCTTGAATAAGGCAGACGTGCTTACATTGCCGGAAAAAGCAGCAGTAAGAGCACATGCCGGCTCCGGCAAACAGTCAATTTCCGGGGTCATGATCCCTGGCGTTGCCGGGCGAGAGGAAGTATACATGCTGGCCTCTCGCAACTCACTGTTTGAAGCATTCAACATCGCCAGTGCCGACCAAATTGTCGCCGATAATCTCTCTGTCATACTCCAGGACGTCGCCCACGGTCATGCCATAACTCGCCCTGCTGGAGCCATTTTTCACGGAATGGTCAGCGAGACTCAAGTATTCGATCCGATGGAAAAAATTAACGTGCTTGTCTTGAGACTTTCACATCAAAGATAAGACGTCAAAATCGCGTTTTTGATCGCCCCTTCGGCCGTTCTCAGAGTTTTCTTACTGATTGGCTTTTCAATTTTGACTCTCACGGAGTTAGCCTTCGGTCTTGCACGCTTTTTGCCCTGGCGTTTTTTCTTTTCTGGACTGTTCGTATCGCCGCGCCAGTTCTCTCTGCTTTTCAATGTGTCTCGAACAATCTCTTTCAATTCATTCAATTCAATCGAGAAAGTCAGTGTTTCCCAGAGCACTCGCCGTCTGGCCGTCCACAAACCTGCCGACAATTTACGTGAGGCAAGAATGCTCATCGCCTCCTCTTTCCAGAGCAGCTGGCAGATGGCATAAGGATCGACTTCAGGGTTCAAACGAGGGGCCCAGATCTCGTCGACATACGCAACACCATTGCGCATTCCCGCTACCATCAGACCCCAAAAGGAAGGCACAACTTTCATGGCTTGCTCGACGTGATGTTCGTCGGCAACCAGTGTCAACTTGTCGAATACTTTGTTGTAAGCAGATTGCTGAGAATCGAGGCGAAGAAGATTATCTTCCGCGCTTTTAATTTCATAGCCGTGCAAGTAGCCGTTCACGACGGCCACATCTATGCGAAATTTGCCCTCGAAAATTCCCAGTTCGTCAATAACTCTGGTGGATGGCTCCTGAGCACAAATGCGCTTCATCTCAACTTCATGCAAAATTTTTCTGATGTCTGCGTCGTGCATGATTGTTTTTCGAGTGCCACCAAATAAGGTGTATTTTAGCAAAAAAACAAGTCTCAGAGGCAAAATGAGCAAAGAGAAAAGGTCACTTTACTTTTATCGGCTGCGGCATGCGGTTGTCTGCAATTCCCTGGCAGTAAGGTGCTGGCGCAAACCTGTTTGACCCGACACCTGGTGCTTCATACAGAACAAAAGAAGCATCTTTCCAGATCTGTCCCGGCTATTTTCGCTCAAGGCTATCGATGCAACTGATATAGACGATGCGACCTGAAGCGGTTCCAGCAGGAAGCAAAAGCTACCAGTCACTAAAGGCAGTGGCAAGAGATTTCAAGGACAATCCGACCGGTTCGCCCTGACTTACTTGACGCGGTGACAGTCCCGACCACACCGCATATGGTGCAAACCAAACTACACATCGCCCGGCAGGTCACTGACAGCTGCATTGGGATCTTCTGACTTGGCCGCGGTCTCACCCATGCCAGCCGGCTTTTCAAATTTGTAGCCAACGCGGTGCAGGGTTTTAATCAAGGACTCTTGCCCGTCAATATCAATCTTGCTTCTCAGTTTTGTAATATGCACGCGCACCGTATCCGGTGAAGCCTCGGAATAATTCGACCATACTTTGTCGAGAATATTATCGGCGCTGAAAACTTTGCCAGGATTGCGCATGAAAAATTCCAGTAGCGCATATTCGCGAGGCATCAACTGCAATTCTTTATCCGCCTTGGTGACCACATGACTGACCGAATCAAGCTCGAGATCGCCAATTTTGATGACATTGGTTTTGATTTCTCGAGAGCGCCGCATTAATGCTCTCAGCCTGGCTGATAACTCACGCATATGAAAGGGCTTGGTCACATAATCATCGGCGCCAGAATCCAGACCTTCTTCCTTGTTTGAAATCTCTTTTTTCCCGGTGAGCATAAGGACGACTCCGGACCCGCCATTGGCTCGATACTCTTTGCAAACTTCCAGACCGGTCAGTCCGGGTACCTGCCAATCAAGGATCAGCACATCGTATTGCATGGTTTTCAGCCTTTCCAGAGCGGCCGGTCCGCTTGTCACGTGGTCGACCGCGTAGCTCTCACCGGTAAGCCAATCGTCGATGACTCTTGCCAACCGAACGTCATCTTCAACAATTAGTACTTTGGGCATCTTGAAAAGCGAAAATACGACGCGAAAATTTGGAAATCTGTATGTGCCACCAGCGTTTCCCATTTTACCGCGCAATATGACTTGAAAGTGTCCGCCTCTGTTAGTTTTTCCAATCTACCCTGCGATTGTCCACCAGCAATAGACATCTAATGGATCGGGATCTAAAGTAGTCGAAGGAGTCCAATCTCCCGACTAAAGGAAGCATCCCAGACCAATGATGAGGCTGAACTTAAAGCAAAAAGGGCTGATCATCGTATCGGTGCCGCTCATATTCGAGGCGGCATTTATTTTGTCCCTTTTTTTGGCATTGGAAGATGCACAAGAGAAGGTAAGAAAGGAGACGAAATCGAGGCTTGTTCTCCAGGAAGTAAACAATATATCGAAGAACATTTTCGATTCCGCCAGTCACCTGGTGACATGGAATTTCACCCACAAAAGGCAGGAACTGCAGAAATTTGATAAGACGATGCTGGGCATTGCCGACAGCATCGATAACTTGAAGGCGATGAGCGCAGATAACCCGGTGCGGCGCGAGCACGCAAAAAAACTCGAGTTTCACGGCAAAGCGACTATGAGAAACTTGATCGCTCACCGCGAAAAAATGGTTGGCGATTCTACTCACGTTTACACGCCGAATTTCCAAGAATTCAGGCGAGACTTTAATGCTGAATTCGATCCCTTTCTCAAAGAAGCGCAGATTCTGGCCAGGGAAGAAGAGAGCGTGCAACAACTGGTGCCACAAGCCGAAGAAGCACGCAAAACCTCACTGCGCATTTTACTTTTGACCGGCTTTGGTATCAATATTGCCGCTGCCGTTTTTGGCGCCATGATTTTCAATCGCGATATTTCATCGCGCTTGAGCGTGCTTATTGAAAATTCTCAGAGAATGGCCATAGGCAAAGAATTGCTGGGAAGAATCAGCGGGCAGGACGAAGTGGCACTTTTGGACAAGGTCTTTCACAATATGTCCGAGTCGCTCAGGCTGGCTGAGGCCACCAAGCGTGAATTTGTACAAATGATCAGCCACGATTTGCGCACGCCCTTAACGGCAATATTGGGTACGTTCGAATTATTGGTCAGCGGAGCATACGGCAAACTCACGCCGCGCGGACACACAAGAGTCATTGATGCAGAAAGAGAATCCGAGCGCCTGATCAGCATGATCAACGAACTCTTGGATATCGACAAACTTGAATCCGGCAACATGCAACTGCTTCGCGATGACTGCCAACTACAGCCAATTTTTCGCCGAGCTACCGAAGCAGTTCAAGTGATCGCCGAAACTCGCCAGGTGAAAATTGAAACTACTCAGTACAATCCGATTGTCAATGTTGATGAGGACAGGATAGTTCAAATTATCATCAATTTGCTCGGCAATGCCGTCAAATATTCACCAGAAGGCGGACTGATCAAAATAGATGCCGTGGAAGAAAGAGACTTCGTGCGCATCGATGTGATCGATCAAGGACCGGGAATTCCCAAGAAAGATAAGAAACTCGTTTTTGAACGCTTTAAGCAAATCGAAGGTGAAGAGTACAAGCGCTCCGGCTCAAGCGGTCTGGGGCTGGCTATATGCAAATCACTGGTCGAAAGTCATGGCGGTGTTATTGGTGTAGACAGCGAAGCAGGTAAAGGAAGTCGCTTCTGGTTCACAATCAAAAAAGCGAAAGAAACCGACAATTCTATAGAAGAAAGAACATTCGAGTCGCCTGCCGGGGCGCTTGAATCCCTGACCATTGGGGACGATTAGACTCTATTCTGCAAGCGGATATCCGATCTTTTTCAGTTGGTCCTTGATCTGTGACAACTTTCTGTGCGAATCAAGTCGCTTCAGCAAATCTTCTGTCATCGGCTCTTGCGCGAAGACTTTCTCGATGTCGGCGACTGCGACTTTACGTTTTTTAGTCTTCCGAAGCCAGCCTGCATAGGCTTTTGCATCTATGCTCAATGGAGAAAGAAGATCGTCCGACCCATCATGGGATTTCCAGCGATTGGGAGCACGATTGGGCCAATTTATAGGACCAATATGCCAGGCTGCGTCATCGGCTTTTCTCCAGATCACAAAAGTGGCATTTTCAGAATTGAAGTTTGGCTCACTCAAGAACTTTCTCAATTCTTTCGGAAAACCCTTCAACAAACCGGGGTAAAGTTTGATCCCCTCTTGATCCTCAAGGTCGAAAGGCGTGACGACCG
>JADZFV010000046.1 GCA_020854255.1 Candidatus Melainabacteria bacterium
GCCACGCCGGATGCAGGCAGCCTCGGAATGGAATAAGTGTAAACGGGAGTCCACCCGTCTTTGCCCGATGTGAGCATCTCCACGCCGGCCCAGCCGGAAGACACATAACAATTGCGTCCACTGGTAATGATGCTGGCGTGCTGGCCGTAACTGCCTTTGGGCGCCGGTAAGTCGACCACCTGCTCTCTGGTCAGATGACCAGTTTTGTCAGCCACCAGAGAAAGTACTTTCCTGCCTTTTTTTGTTTCTCCCAAAACCAGATAACGATCTCTCAGCGCCGACGCGCTCAAAACAGCTGTCAATGGTTCCAGGGTCAAAGACGATACCGCATGTGGTGTGGGGTCGAGGAAAATAGTTCGCGCTTCGCAGGCATTAGCCAGCCTGCCATCACCCAACACCGGTCGGCCGGTAACCACGATGGTACCGCGCACGCGCGCCATACGCTTGAATTCGCCGTCCAGCTTGATCGGCTCTTTAGCTTGAGGCGAGCGGGGGGAGGCGATATTGTAGATATCAAGCTGCGAAACGGGTGCCTGGGCGGCGCATTGCAAAACGACCAACATGCGATCCTGGATGTCCATGGCTTGGACAGGATAGGGCACCGAGAAGGAAGATAGTTGAGCCGGCTCGCTGGCTTTGCCTCGGGTCGGCGCTTGATAGAGGGTGACGAGATTCTCTCCGGAAAGCGAAGTGCCCGCCACGCAAACCAGGTCGTTATTGGCACTTATGGTTGTAAACTCCGCGTATTCTTTTAGTGGTGTCTTTGCCACTATGGATGGTGCGGTAAAACTGGTCAGATTGATCGTGATCAGATGCAGCTGCAAATCAGCCGGATCGGTATTCAAGGCGGCCAGCGCGTAGGCTCTCTGACCGAAAGAAGTAAAGTCGATGACGCGCCTGCCCAGCCCGGACAATTCGCCGGCTACCTTGACCGGCATTTTGGGATTGCCGGGGCGGCGGATATCGACCACTGACATGCGCCCGAATTCATCGCAAAACAGGCAAAAGCCCTGCGGGTTTGCCACTGAGGCAAAATCCGGAATGATAGCCGGCGGCCATTCGGCGCGGGAAATGGTGCGCGGGCCGGTCGTCACTGCGGGCTTGCCCTTCAGTTTGGGCAAGCCAAATACGGGATCGAACATTTCGCCTGCGGCCGCCCAACTCACGAGCGAGCCCAAAAGGAAAGACCTTCTAGTCAGCATCACAAAACCCAAGAACCACTTAGGTTGTGGAGTCTACATGAAAAACTGTCTCACAACCATCATGATTGCTTGTAGCACAAAAATGGCTACCATTGGCGATAAATCGATGTTGGCAATCGGTGGTATCAAGCGCCTGAAGGGCGCAATAATCGGCTGCACGATGCGATCGAGAGTTCTAAAAGGTTGCTCATGCCAGTGAATGTTGGGAAACCAACTTAGCAAACACCAGATGATAATGATGAGATTGAGGAGCTGAACTAGCCCGATGATAATTTGTCCGATCGCGCTCACTGTTTTTGCCTTCCCATGATTTTCGTAGGTACTTCGTCTTAGATGACTTTTAGCTGACTTTCCCCGGCTTCAAAATGTCAGTTTCTTTCGTAAAGCTTTGTTCTTTCCGGCGTCGCTGGACATTCCTTACTGACCGATTGTAGCATCTTATGTGTTATTAACCTTTTCTGGCTTGGGGGCAGCACGGCAGCATGAAAGCGGTGTCTTCATTCTCCGGTTTGCTTACCGGCGAGCAAAAAATTATCGAATCAATTAAGAGTTGGGTGGGCGGCAATCTGATCGGCGACGACTGTGCTCTGATTGCTTGCCAACTGCTCGTATCGACTGATGCCCTGGTGGAGGGCATTCACTTCAGGCGTGACTTGATGTCGCTCGGGCAGGTCGGCTGGAAAGCCGTTGCCGTGAATCTTAGCGACATTGCCGCCATGGCCGGTCGCCCCCGTTATCTCTTTGTGAATGTCTGCGCGCCGCCTGATTTTGCAGAAAGCGATTTTCGCTGCCTCTATCAGGGCATCACCGATTGCGCTCGCCAGTATCGCTTGATTGTAGCCGGCGGCGATATCACAAAGTCCGAAAAGCTGATGCTTTCGCTCACTGTGATAGGTGACGTGCACGAAAACGGTTGCCTGACGCGCTCCGGTGCCAAGCCGGGTGACGTAGTCATTGCCACGGGCGACTTCGGAGCCAGCCGGGCCGGGCTTTTTCAATTGCTTTCCGGACAGGTTGGCAATAGAAAAGCAGCCACCACTCAGGCTCGAGAGAATGCAGAGACCTCAAAGAGTACAGACCATACCAGAGATTACGCTATCAATCGCCACATTCGCCCGCTGCCTCGCTTGAGCGAGTCCTGGACGCTGGTTGCAAAAACAGGCTCAACGGGCGCTTTGATGGATGCATCCGACGGACTTGCCGACGCGCTTGTGCAGATAGCCAGAGCCAGCTCGGTCGGAATGATGATAGAACTGGGCTCGGTTCCTATCCATGGCAAGACTAAGAAAGTCGCCGCCGAAGCAGGCGTAGACCCCATGGAATGGGTGCTTTATGGCGGCGAGGATTACGAGCTGGTCGGCTGTATCGACGCTAATGTCTGGGGTGAATGGCGCAAAGAAGGCAGCAAAGGAAATCCGTTTGTCCCAATCGGAATAGTCACCGACGGCACAACCATCGATCTGACGCGCCACGGAGCGGTCGCACCACCCCTCGACATGAGCAAGTGCTTCCAGCACCTCGCCCCTACATAAATTGTTATTAGACCCGGCAAGATGGTCTCGGACACCGTAAGCTTATGCGAGGTGACTGAGGGAGGGTGTGAAGTGCCAAACGTACCAGAGGTTCTGAAAGCCCAACAGGCTGCCACTCTTATGGACGGAAAAGAGCTTGCCAAGCTGGTTAAAGATGAGCTGAAAGTAAAAATAGAGCGCCACACGAAAGAGGGAAAACGCAGCCCCGGGCTGGCAGTGATACTCGCCGGTGACGATCCGGCCAGCGCCATCTACGTGAAGAACAAAGTGAAGTCATGCGAAGCTGCCGGCATCGAGAGCTTCTTCCATCAATTTCCCGGCGATGTCACCGAGAAAGAATTGATCGAGTGCGTAAAAAAACTAAATCAGGACGACAAAGTGGACGGCATTCTTGTCCAGTTGCCCTTGCCTGGAAAGCTTTCTTCAGACAATGTTCTCGACAGTCTGGACCCGGCTAAAGACGCCGATGGGCTGCATCCATATAATCTCGGTTTGCTTTTTTGCGGCAAGAAAGGTCCTACGCCCTGCACGCCGAAAGGCATAATGAAGCTTTTGGAACATTATAAAGTCGATCCGGCAGGCAAGAATGCCGTCGTGATCGGACGCTCAAATCTTGTCGGCAAGCCGGCTGCAGTACTTCTCACTCAAAAGAATGCCACTGTAACTGTCTGCCACAGCAAAACAGCTAACTTGAATGAAGTCTGCAAACAGGCTGACATTCTTGTAGTGGCCATGGGCAAGCGCGAATTTGTGCGCGGCTCCTGGGTAAAACCCGGCGCCACTGTCATTGACGTCGGTATTCACCATTTGCAAGCGGAAGATGGCGGCAAAGGAAAGATTGCCGGCGACGTCTGCTTTGCCGAGGCAAAAGACGTAGCTGCTTTTATCACACCTGTGCCGGGAGGTGTGGGACCAATGACGGTGGCTATGCTTCTCGCCAATACATTTGAAAATTACGAACGCAAAACTGGAGCAGTTGACTGAGTGAAAAGCGAGAAACGGCATTTGCCGCTCTGGTCTAAAGCACTGATTTTGCTTGTTTTTTTCAGTGTGGCCGGTTTTTTGTATGCGTCAACGCAGACAATTCTGGAATTTCGCAAGATCGGCCTGCGCTCAACTGATAAACATTACATGCAGGTTTGCGCGCAGAAAATCGCGCCATTCCCGCAACCGCTTCCGGCTGGGTACGAGTATGTTTACGACTTGGATTTCGATTGGTTTAACGTCGTACTTCTGGTGATCGACAATGTTCCGGCCAACCAGAAAATCTATTGTATTTGCCATCTTAACGATACTGCCGAAGCCATTGGCACTAAAGAATTGCTGGATCGATTTTACGATATCGGTATTACGACCGATACAGCCAATTGCAGATTTACAGATGTGAAAACAAAAGGCGACATCGCTATCGGCGCGGACAAACTACTCTACATGACCGGTATGTTGAAGGATCAAAATGGACGAATATACGAGGGAGTGGTTGGTTGTATCCGCAATCTCGAAAAGAAAAAGACTCTGCTTATCTGGTCTTTGAGCCAGCCCGGAAAGAGGCTCGACCTGGACGCCTGCTTCAATTTCTTCAAAAGCCTGCCAAGTCTATAAAACTGTGTGATAATCGACTTTGAACCACAATAGGACTTGAATGCTTACCGCCGAAAGAGCAAAGATCTTGCAGAGGTTGAAGCATTTTGGCATTCTTTACGCTGGTTTTACGGCGTTGTTTTTCCTTTATTTTGCACCCGTGGTGCTGACCGGACAATTGCTGGCACCCGATGACGATCGCACTCAAAGCCTGCCGGCATTTCTTGGCGAAAGAACAATCTGGACACCGCTTCTGGGTTCTGGCTGGCCTCTTCATGCGGATCCCCTGGCTCAAGTGTGGTATCCGCTTTCACTTGTTTTCAGTAAGATCCCGCTGCCTGTCGGCTGGAATTTGTTCGTCATAAGTGGATATTCTCTTTCATCGGTTTTCCTTTACCTGTATGTCCGGGAATTGACCGGCAAGAGGTTTCCGGCAATAGTATCGGCGCTCGTATTTCCGCTTTCCGGCTCAATGATAGCGGAGTTGCGGCATGCACCTGTGGTGCATTCGCTCTTCTATATGCTGGCCATTTTGTATGTAATTGAAAAACTGGCCAGGCGTCATTCGTTAGTCTGGCTCTTTTCTGGAGGGGCGCTGCTTGGGCTTTGTGTGCTGAACGGGCACATGCAATTCGTCGCATACATTCTTGCGCTGATGGTGTTATATGCGGTGTTTCGATCTTTTGTAATGAAAGAAGGACAATCTGTTTTTCTCATCAATGTCTTAGCCATCATTGCGACAGGATTGGCTATTGGTGCGGTGCAAATCTTGCCGACCTGGGAGCTGACAAAGTTTAGCGTGCGCAGCAAGTTTGCTTTTATTGATTTTCTTTCTTTCTGTTGCCATCCGATTCAAGCCATCGGCCTGGCTACTCCATTTGCGCTGGGCTCTATAAACAGTACGTTTTTTAAGATTCCTTACTTTGGGCTCGACTATCGCCCACCTTATTATTTATATCTGGGCATCTTGCCGATGTTCACAATTTTTGGTTCTCTATTTTTGATTCGCAGCAACGCCATCACTCTTTTCTGGCTTCTTGTCGGCGTTACGGCATTCTTACTCTCGTTCGGCAATGCCACTCCTCTTGCCTGGCTTCTCTACAATGTTCCTCCGTTTGGATCATTTCGCGCCCTCTCACTTCTCTACCCAATAGCTGCTGCATCCTTCTCTATAGTCTGCGGAATGGTGCTTTCCAGGCTGATGGAAGAACAGTTGCTGAGACGCCGTATCATTGTTTTTGCCGCCAGTGTCAGTTGTCTTGCCCTGGGGGGAATCTCTCTGTCGGTTCAAATGTTGCAGGAAATCATCGAGCTGCCGGAAAGGTCTTCGTTTGAAGGAAACCTGCCACCCTTCTGGGAAAACCCCGCCATACTTGTCCCTGCCTACGGGTCGATGCTTGTACTGATTGTTTTCCTTGCCTGGTTGCACAAACCGAATTCTCGCCCCTTCAAGGCCGCACTGTTGGCGGCGGCAGTAGCCGATCTGGCTTTTGTCGGATGGTTCGGCGAATGGCGCAGTGTTCCTGTCTCCGTGTCCTCAGTGGAAACTCCGGCTCCTCTTCTTAGATATCGTGACTTGCTCAATGCCAGCCACCAGCGTTTGTTGCCCGTAAGAGGCGTCTCCGCTGCGGATGACGAATGCCCGCCCAATCTCTCTTGCCTATGGGGAGTGCCCAGCGCCAGTGTCTTTGGTCCGCTTTTGAACACGCGATATATCGAGCTTCTGGGTATTACTGAAGGTGGATTTTTGCCGGTGCCCTGGACATTCACATCAGATCTCAGAGCTTTTGACATACTGGCAATCAAGTATCTGACCGTGCCCCATGGTGATGTACGACTCTATGACTACAAGGATGACGGCCAACCTGTATTCAAGAAATTAGCAGAGGTCGGTAAAGCGGATTTGTACGAAAACACTCGTGCGATGCCGCGCGTCTGGTTGGTGGGGCAGACACGCCTGATGGCGGACGCGGATGTAGTGGGCACGGTTAGAAGAGGACAGTTGCCGGATGGACAGCTGTTTGACCCGCAAAAAATCGCACTTTTATCGAACAGTGGAATGAAAGCCGAGGGCTTCGTCGCCCCTGCAAAGGAATTGAAAATCGAGAACTTTTCCGGCACGGCAAAAGTTGTTTCCCTGCAAAACAGTTCGGTCAAGATTGATTCCGAATCCACCACCGATGCTTTTCTTGTGTTGAGCGATCTGTTTTACCCGGGATGGAAAGCTACCGTCGATGGGAAGGCGCAGGAGATTGTGCGCACCAACTATGTATTGCGGGGATTGTCGCTGAAACCAGGCAAACATTCAATCGCATTTCGCTACGAGCCTATGTACCTATGCATAGGAGGAGGTATCAGCATTCTGGGATTGCTGGTGCTTCTAGGTGTGGGATTTAAGATGCTCGCCAGCGGCAAAAGTGCCCGAGCCGCACAAACCTGAGCGAGTTCACTGACCGGCAATTGCCTACCTCTTGTGAGGCACGACTCAAAAGCTCCGCTTCGGTTAGAAGGAAAGTAATCAGGATACAAATGGAGGGGCGCGTGCAATGCGCCACTATGCACAATGCTGCTCGGATGAGAATGTAGAGACTAATCGCTTGTGGGAGCACCGGCTTTCAGCCGCTCTTGAGAAAACAGGTGCAGCAAGATGCTGGCGCTCCCAATTTAACCGAACAGCAATGCCAAAAGGTTTACGCGTTATTTATGCAGAGTCTGCACTGCGACAACGGCCGGTATGTGTGATCCGGTGCGAGCATTTCTTGGTTTGCGCCTGTCGGAGTGTTCTTCCTGTATGACAGGTTGGCGCACAAAGAATGCGGCGGTCAAGCCGAGCAAGTAGACAAGCGACACGCAGGCGGCGGCAGCTCCATACGAGCCACTGAAGGCGGCAATTAATGGTCCTGTCATCAATGCTGCCAGTCCGGCTATAACTCGTCCGAAACTCCATGCGATACCGGATGCGGTGCCGCGCAGTTCTGTCTTGAATGCATCGACAATGTAAATCTGCAAAGCTATGAATGGAATGTATGTGGCAACACCGACTGCAAAAGCAGCGTAGTTTACCGCTGGTCCGTAAGTCTCGATGAGCATGAATGTGCTTATGGCAGTGACCAGCGATGCGATAAATCCGATTTTGAATACGGCGCTGTATCTGAGATTGTTGACCATAAATGGCAGAAGCAGGGCACCGAGGAATCCACCGACACTCATACAGAGCGTAGCGGTGCTTCTTTCGTTGACAGCTTCATGACCGGTCAATTGGTTGATCCAGGCCGGCATCCATGACACGCCTGCCCAATAGCCGACGATGGCAGAGGTGGCGAGCAAAGTCACGACGATGATAGAGCGGCGGTTTCTCTTGTTGAATGCAAGTACAAATGGGTTTGTAACAAGATCACGCTCGTGTTGTTTCAACAAGATGCGCGGTATGTTTTGCAGATCGAACCGTTTCTTTTGCAACTCCTCAAAACACTCAGGCTCAGAGATTTTGAAACGGATGTAGAAGGTGACGAGT
Source organism: Candidatus Melainabacteria bacterium (assembly GCA_020854255.1). Classification (GTDB taxonomy): domain Bacteria; phylum Cyanobacteriota; class Vampirovibrionia; order Obscuribacterales; family Obscuribacteraceae; genus QKMZ01. The sequence continues at coordinate 7,830 of JADZFV010000046.1, forward strand.
GCAGGAATGATGCCGACGGCAAAGAGATAGCGCCATCCGAGATCGCCGGTTCCAAAATTGAAAAGCCCGCAAAGCATGCAGCCGACACCGAAAGACGTTCCCAACGCTGCCATCGACCAGGCTCTCTGTTTTCCCGGGCGCGATGTTTCGCCCAGCATGACGGCACCCAACGCGATTTCCCCGCCGATACCGAGCCCGACTGCGAATCTGCAAATTGCCAGCTGCCATGTCGTCTGTACCAGCGCGCACAGACCGCAAGCCAGCGCGTAGAGAAGTATGGTCAGGCAAAGAGTGTTTTTGCGCCCCAGCTTGTCTGCAACAAACCCAAAGAAGACACTGCCAATCGCCCAGCCCAGCATGAAGCAAAAAAGAATAGACGAGCCGTGCCAGCCTATCTGCACGGCATCTTTGGTAGCCAGCAGTTGGCTTACCGCCGGATACATGGCAATGAAGTAGATTGTCGCGTCCATGGCGTCGAAACATTCGCCCAGCCAGGTCGCAATTAAGGTAGGTAGATATGCTGCGCGTGTTTTGACCAGGAGGACGCCGTGGTCTGGCAAAGTGCTTGACGCCATTTGTTCTCTCCAACTTTTCTTCGCTCCGAACAAGGTAGCCAAGTGCAGGCTGTCGCGCCACCCGGTTATCCGCAGCTTGGATTAATTGTCAAGAATAGCGGTCGTAAAGACTGAACTCCAGGGCGAAAAGACGGGTGAGTCACGGCCAGGCGGCGAAGGCGGGGTTTGGATTGTCGAGTGCTTATGCAAAGCGACGTAGTCAGGGATGCTGTTTTCGGCTGTTAGCCATATAATCTACTTGTTTGCTGGCGCCGCAGTTTTTAGGAGTTTCTTTGATGAGTGCACCCGGACATCGCGACCCCTCTCAAGGTTGGCTGATTTTCTTCTTTGTTTGCTTCGCGATGGTGGTCTTCGGGATTGGCGTCTTTGCTCAATTCACTTACGACGTCAACGCGCCAGAGGTCACCACGTCAGGTGGCGGCGGTCACTAATACGGTTTCGTTTTTGAACAGCCATTCTGGTTGAATCTCGACTGTTCGATGAGATGTACCTGATTGCGCACGCGGGCTGCAGTTTTTTCAAAACATTTTTTGCGCCATGGTCACGTACTTTGCCGGCATTGCAAGAACTTGAAAGTGTTAGTTCTTTTGACGGTCGGCGTGCTTGATTCTCAGCCGTTGGCTGATGTTAGCCGCATTAAGTTATCTGCAACCTGGCTGGCAGAATTAAAACGTTGTTGCGGATCTTTCGCCAGCATCGTTTGAACGATGCGCTCTAGCTCTTCCGGGAAATCTCTGCCCAGAGACGCTTCTCTGAGCGTGGGAGGAGCAGCATTCAAGTGCAGGTTTCGTATTGAATCTCTTGTGTCGGCAGAAAAAGGAGGGCGCGCCGTTATGGCTTCAAAGAGCGTGCATCCGAGCGAATAAATATCACTGAGGTGATCTACTTTTTGACCGTTAAGTAGCTCTGGGCTCATGTAGATTGGATCTTCTTCTAAATCAGCTGCTTCGAATTCGGCGGGACGTTCGCCATCAAGGAGCTTGGCGTTTCCGAAATCAAAGAGCTTGCACTGTAAACTTCCCTGTTGTCCTGTGAGCATTATGTTGCCGGGATTAACACCTCCGTGCGCGATGCCCTTCTCTTTTGCATTTTGAAGCGCCCGGCAGAGGGGGATAAAAACTGAAAAAATATCATCGTACGTCAGGCGTCCACATCTATTCAGGTATTCGGCAAGGGTCTCGCCCTCAATGAACTCCATAACATAGAAAAGATGCCTGCCATTGTACACACCCGCGTCTACTGTTCTGGCTATGTTTGGATGGTCGAATCTTCCGGCAATTCGAGCCTCTTCTTGAGCGCGACAGTTGAAGCTTGTGCTGGAATCTCCGGCAAACAGCTTCAGGACAAAGTGCTGACTTAAGAGCTTGCGTTCTACCTTGTACACAGTGCTTTTCCTGCCATTATTGATACAGGAAACAATTTTATATACCTCTGCTACTTCGGTACCGGCAGTAAGAATGTCTGCCGAAGCGCTGCCACCCTCCGCTAGCCGCCATGTCTCATCCTGCGTTTTTGAATGCGAGCTTGTTTGCGGAAATTGCGAGATATCAAAGAGCTCCAATGCTTCTGACTCCGTAACTAATTCCGGAGTATGCGTTGACTCGATTTTCTTTTGAGGAGCTTTATCTGGCACGATGGACTCCAAGATCTGATAGACCTATTCTAAGTGCTTTATGAACACCACGGTAGTGGCGCATTGCATGCGTCTGCTTCTTGCCTGCATCGATTGTGGCGACGGCATGCGTTGCCCGGTACTGGTAGCACATTGTCAGGCGCGCTGCTCCTACCGTTCGTCGCTAACTACTGAACGAGCCGTCCGCCGACGTCTTCAACGCTCTTCTTCAAAATCGCAACTCTATCCTTGCCGGAGGGGCTGTGATCTTCGATCCAATCGCCCAGTGCATCAATTGAAGTAGCGCGAACAAAGGACGTTTCTAACTGGAGGTGTCCTTGCTTTCCTCTCCAGCAAAGCGTCTGATCGTCTGATGGAACGTTCATCATGAAGTCTGTGACGTGCACCGGCGCCACGCATCCATCAACGCTTCCCTGGATGATTAATAGCGGCAGGTGTGGCGAAAGCAGCTTTCCGAGCTTGGCCGTTTTGTCCACAAAATCGTCAGTGGCAACCAGATCGCCCAGCGAGAGTTCCGTAACCATGAGCGGATCCTTCAACAGCTCATCGACGACTTCCTGGCGCGGTGAGACAAGTTTTGTCAAAAAGCCGTGCAGCTTTACTTTATGTCCCTTGTTGATCAGAGACGCTAAGCCCGCTTTGATGTCGCCCGGCGAAAGGTACATTTTCGGGTTCACCTTAATTGCCGGTGCCGAAAGTACCAGACCATCGACGAGATCGTTGTGTTCGCCGGCGATCTTTACGCAGAATGTGCAACCAAGACTTTCGCCGAGCAGTATTACAGGCTTGCCGGGATATTTTGCGCGCACTGCCTGAGTCAATAGAACGAGCTCTTCATAGCTTTTGTGATGGGAGACCTTGTGGCGATTGTCGGTTGGTGTGCTGAATTTGTTGTCGTCATCATAGTGGCAGCGTCCGAATCCGCGCATGTCGCAAGCGACAAAACCGATTCCCGACAGAGCCATTGTTCTGGCCAGGACTCTATAGCGGCGCCCGTGCAAGGTCAGACCGTGGATGCCGACAATAACCGCTTCTGGCTCTTTTCCTGCCGGCATCCACTCATATGTAGGCAAGCCGCAGGCTTTCGTGAGGTCGGTGTCTTCGGCGTAGTTGAACTTCGCCAGTATGTCCGGGCTGACGGTGTCGGTCATTTGAGCCGGAATGGTCATCTCGGCAGCGTTGCCTGAAAATTGCACCGCCGGAATCGCAAAAAGGCTCAAGAGAGCTGCGGTGACCACCTTTTTCCTGGATTTCATGCCCGTTGTGTCCATTTCTACCCGTCCATTAATTGCCCGCGGGCGCTTCACGCCCGGGTTTCCCAGCCATCATGCGTTAGGGTAGCGCGTTTTATCAAGATGATAATTAAACAGAGTTCGGCAAACCCAAACCGGCTGGCGCTAAACACTAAATCATTCGGTGCTTGATAACGTCGCTTTTTAAAGGAGGGGTATAGTTGATCAGATAGTTGAAATACCAGAGATTCCCGTTTTTCAAAATCCAGGAGCGGATATGGCCTTCGAACTCACCAACGTCAAAGAGAATTCGATTTACGCTGTTGGGACTATAAAAGATGCCTGGATTCTTACTGCGAAGAACTTTTTTCCCCTCTTTATCGGTTGGTTTCTTACTCTGGGCGGACCACTTATGGTCACTGCGGTGTTGACACTGACCGGCGTTGGTATCGACAAACTACTTCTCCATTTTCCAAAAGGCGGCGGACCTTTCACCTTGATTGGACTGATGTTTGGCGTCATTGCTATCGGATGTTTTTGGGCTGGTTGGGCGAAAATCGCGCTGAAGGTGGCTCGCGGTATTCCGACAAAAGCCAGCGATGTTATTTGTTCTCCCGGGCAAATGCTCTCCGGTTTGATTGCCTGTGCCATCACTGCGTCTCTCATTGGTATGGGATGGTGGCTGATTATTCCTGGTTTTCTGCTCGCCATAAAATGGCAGCTGGTGCCGTATTTTATCGTCGATCAAAATTGCGGGCCGATTGAAGCGATGAAGCGCAGCTGGCATGCAACCGACAATTCTATTTTTATTCCGATGGCAGTCGTGTCGCTGGCGTTTCTCGGATTGAGCGCCGCCAGTGGTTTTCTAATCATCGGTCCGGTCATCTGCAACATGGCTCTGGCTGTGGCATCCGCAATTATTTATGCGCGCTGGCTCACAGATGAAGAAGCGCCGTTCAATAAATCGGGCTTGCTGGAAGAGCATGATGAGTGAGAATCCGGACACCGGTGACGATCGGTTCGTTAGGTTGAAGAAGTTCCGCCAGCAGGAGCAGATTTGGCGCAATCGCGCTGCGATGGGGTGGCAGCAGCGTAATCTGGCGCTGGTTGAATACGCCCTCAATCATATGTGGGGATGCCAGGTTGACGCGGCAAACATTGAAGGTAAAGAACCGCCTGAGGGACCTCCCGACCCGGAAGAGTATTTTAGAGACCGGGGTCAGGGAGATGATCCTCCCTGGCGACCGTATGATCCAATGCGAGTTGCGAGCAGACCCGCTCCATCATCAGGTGGTGCTTACAGGTCTCTTCTGCCGCCGAAACCGGATGAGGATGAAGAATAGGTGGATGTTTTACAAGCATGCAACTCTCTTTCGGTTAAAATTGGTTGTCGATCTGAGGAGATGAAATATGGCGTCTAATTTTTGTGCGCTCCAAAACCTGATTGCGGCTTCTCTTTTGAGTGCTTATTTTGCTGCACCAGTGTTTGCAGAGCCTCCCGGCGCCAATTGGCTAGATGTAGGCGCCCGGGTTGAGTTTGATCTGATTCAGGCAAGTACTCCCGCCAGTTCTATGTGGCGTACTGGAAAAATCGTCAAGGTCAATCGTGACATGAATTCATATGAAGTGGAGTTGCCGGATGGATCCAAAAGAACAATCATAAACGCACCAAAGTGGATTAAACCTGCCACCGGCGGTGGCGAAGCAGATCAGGCTTTTACAAGCAAGAAAATTTCCACTGCTGTCACAGTCGCATCATCCGCTCGGCAGCAAAAAGAAGGAGCGGAAGCAAAACTACAATCGTCTGCCAGCAAACCGCTGGCGCCAAACATGCCGCGCAGCCAGGGTGCTATCCCTGATGGTGCTTGGGTGTGTCACAAGATTTCCGGCTCAATCGATCTTTTGTTGGGCAAGCTTGAAGTCAAAGGCGGAAGTTATCGCGGAATTGAGTCACAAGGTGGATTTACTCCGTTCGGAAAAGATGCAGACGGAAACGTTACGATGCCTGCTGGGCTTGTTGGGTTGCCCACCGGCTGGAAGGTCATGCGTATTACATATCATGGTGGTGATTCAAGGCATGAGCGAATCGAAATTCACTGCCGTAACGCTTCTGGTTCTTATGAGATCATCGAAGGTGTAAGGCATTGACTTTCGGTAGTCTAAGGTCAATGCCGTGCACTTAGCGAAAATTGAGCAAGTATTGAGTTAAAGACCTGGAAATGGTTTGCCGCGTTTTAATGCGGGTGTCTGAAAGTAGTCCGGACCTAGGTACTACAAATAGTGTCAATAGTCAGATATTGTTGGCAGGTTTGGATGGCTTTCTGGTTCAAGGTTGTTTGTAGGCCCGGCTTTCATGAAAGCGCCAGCCGCCCCGTACTTCTACATCTCAACCTTGTATACAAGGCGATCCTTAAGTGCACGGTATTGCTGCTAGAGCGTTACTGTCCTAGCAAAAATCTGTGCTTGCTCGCCAGGATGGCTAGATCGGCTGGGTCAGGAGAATGCGTGGAGCCAATCGTGCCTGCCGACTCAATCCCTTCGCCGGCGGACTTGATTTCTGAGGCACCACCTTTGGGGAGGTCCTTCAAAATTACTCTGTTTTCCGGGTGATAGACCCAGGGCTCGGGGGCCTTTGTCTTGCCGGCTTTAGCGGCATCGTCCAGTGCGTCCAAAAGCGGTCTGCGAGAGCCCTCTGTCGCTTTGGCTCCACTGACAATCGCTTCTTCGGCTTTGACGCCGCTTACGATCGATTCTTCACCTTTTACCGCAGTGGAGATTGCTGCTTCGCTCTTCATGCCGGTGGCGACAACCTTTTCGACATTGGCTGTGCTGACAATCAATTCATCTCCGGCCACTGCAAGTTGACGGCCGACCGGAGCTTTTCCGAGCTTAGCCGCCACACCGACTGCTTCTTCGGCAGCGAATAAAGAGCCGCCAAACTTGCCCAGAAAACGCCCGATTGGAGCGCGCGCCAAATAGACTGAGCCGGCTGCTGCGCCGATTGCAGCAATTGCGCTGGCGGTTTTGTTGTCTTTGACGAAGTCCATGACCTCGCCAATCAAACTGGCGTGTGCACTTTCGTTTTGACTTTCTGGGACCCCATCGCCTGCATCGGCGCCGAATGCCTGGACCATGGTCCTAGCCTCATAAAGTTTTCAAGAGATCTTCAAGATAATAGCCCCACGCACTCATTTTTAAAATCGTAAAAACACGCACAGAGGCGAATTCTTGCCGCTTTTTCGGGGGACCCTGTGGGATGCCTTAGCGAGGAGGGGTTTACCTGTAATTGGATATTGAGCAGCCGCGATTATCCCCTCCACCACCGGTCCACTTTCCAATTCTTGCAGTAAATGCAGACTGAATATTCGTTCTGGCGACGTATATAATTTTCAGCTTGTACTGCAGGCAGAGGTCGGCAGTCAAAGAGGTAACGCCTTGCCATCTTCAACCGACAGAAAAGTTAAGAGCTTGTCTCTGGCCTTTGCGGCTGCGGTCGTGTTAATGCTGCCTGTGCAAGCACAGACTGGCGAAACCGCGACCAGCCCCTGGGCGCAAAAAGAAAACGAAGCAGAAACCAGCTTCATCTCGGGCGCCTATACAGAGGCCGAAGCGAAGTGGAAAGAGGCGATAGCCATCGCTCAGAAGGATTCCAACAAGTTGAATCTGGCTGAGACACTGAATCAGATGACCCATCTCTATTTGAAGCAGCGCCGCCTGGAAGAAGCTCGCAGCAACTTGCAAGCGGCGCTTGCCATACGAGAAAAGGAGTTGGGCAAAAGCAGTCAGAAGACGGCAGAAACGCTCGGCAATCTCGCTCTGGTCGAACACAAATCCGGGCACGACTCAGATGCCGAACGTCTCTATAAAGAAGTCATAGAGATCAAGCGCACGGACACGAATTCAAACTCACTTGCCATTACGCTTACCAATCTTGCCAATCTCTATGGGGAAATGCGGCGCATTGAGAATGCTCGCAAGCTCTATCTGGAAGCGTTGGAACTCGATCAAAAGACCTACGGCAAGAACCACAAAGAAGTAGCGCAAGACTATTTCAATCTGGGTGCCGTCATGTACCACCACAATTACAACAAAGAAGCAATTGAGTATCTCGATAATGCGTTGGCTGCATACGAAAAATTAAATGACACGCCCGGCAAAATCAAAGCACTGCATTACCTCGGACTTTGCCACGCAGAGGAAAAATCGCACGGTAAGGCAATCGACGCGTACGGCAAAGCATTGACTTTACATTCACAATTGAAGGGTGATAAACATCCAGACACACTTGTGCACAAACTCAATCTGGCCCGCACGCTGGATAGCAACGGACAAGCGAAGGAAGCCGAAGTTCTCTACAAAGACGCTGTCGCCACGGCGCCGACCAATCATTCAGATGCCGGAGTAAAACTGATTGAATGCACAATCGAATACGCACACTTTTTAAAACGGCACGGGCGCAAACCGGAAGCAGAAAAGCAGCTCAAAGAAGTGCTGCCTGCTTACGAATCCCTCTCCGCGCACCACAGAAGAGAACTCTACGAATTGCCGCGCGTTTATTGCGACCTGCTTAGAGAGCTCAAAAAAGATGCCGAAGCCGATGCGCTGGCCAAGAAACATCTGGATGTCTTTGCGACACAACACGTTTCAGAAGCACAGCCGGCTGCAAAAACTCAGGTAGCTCCCAGTACTCCGCCCGCTTCCAAAAAATAAAACACATGCAGCTCACAGCCGAAGTCAAAGACGACAATTATCAGGAATTGCCTCGCCAGCAAGAAGCGATGTATGCAAAATCCACCGACACTTTTCTGCGCGCAGACGCCAGTTCGGGCAAGCACTATTACGATTTGAACGCCGCGTCGAAATCTTACTGCGGTCCCTGGCTTTTCGGCAAAGAGCATGTTGAGGTCAACGTCAATCGCATGCGCGGTCAATGGGTGCAGTGGTGCCCGATACCTGCCGATATCAGAGACGGGGTTTTGATGCGCGGCAACGTCATCTATCAAAATCCCGACGGCACATATCGAATGTCCGCAGATGTGTATGAAGGGGTGATTGAAACGCAGGCAGACCGCTACTTCGTTGGTAAGACCCAGCATACATTTCAAGCACCGAATCTGCCCGGCGGTCGCATGCAGGTGGTCGCCAATATCCGCATTCGTCTCAATGAAAGGCTCGCTTACAACCCGATGATTCCACGCTCGCAACAGTCATCGGTAGCAAGCAGCCCAGCGCCAAACTACTCGCAGTACCAGCAGCAGCAACAACAGCAACCGGCAGTGGGCTCATACAGCAACTACCAGCAGCAACAACCGGTAGCCTCCGGTTATGGCAATTACCAGCAGCCCGCGCAACCAGCCTGGGGCTGCAGCCACAACGAAGTGCTCGCTCAACCGCAAGGCGATCAGGTGCAGGCAAGTTATGGCGGTGGCCCAAACTATTACGGCGGAGGGCAAGGCAGCACTCGCCAGGAACAACGCGACTCACGCACGTTCAAAAACGACCCGGACGGCGGATTCTAAAAGCGATGGCAAACCCCGCCCTTAAGGGCGGGGTGCTTGAGAGGAGCATGCATGCAAACGCGAAAGCCGCACGCGAGTTGCCCCACGCGCGGCCAGGATTTTTCGCGAAAGCTATGGAGCTTATTCCGGTCTCGCCTCAGGTTCTGGCGGCGCAACCGGATTGTTTTTCCCGGTCAGCAGGTGGGTGACCACGCAGCCTATGATCGCCAGGACAAGCAGAGCCGTGATGATCTGCGTCTTCATAGATGACGGCGCATTATTGCCCAGAGCGATCAATTCCCCGGACACGTACGCAACGGACATCATCAAAGGCGGTGCCAGAATAATATTCTCATGCTCAGGCAACTTCAAGTCATAAGCTTGCGGCAGGAATATGGCCAGTAACACGGCCGCAACAAGAGCTGACGAAATTAGAGAGCCAGAGGGCTCCGCATGCAAGAAATAATTCGACACCACAGGCAGTGCCACACCGGCGCCAACCAGAGCGACAGGCAAATACTTGCGCGCATCGTTCTCTTTGAAAAGAGAGCTGACTACGAACATGGACAGCAACCCGCCAAACATTGCCGCATATGAGTATGCGTGCATGATGTTGATGCCGGTAACATTAGGGTTGTAGGCAGAGATGAATCCCTGCAGCAAGACTCGAGCGCCGAAGAAGATCCCAACAGTTTGAGCAAGACCAGGCTTCCTGGACACCGTGGCGCCGGCGGCGACCAGACACAAACCGAGCATGCCGAACAGGCGCGTGGCAAGAAGAGTGAAGATGCCGACAAACACAAGTGACTTGAAGCCTTTGAGCATCTCGCCGTTTTCGCCTTGCGCCGGGGTCAACCAGTCGAACAAATAAGCAAGGAAGTAAGCTGCACCAGCCAGTGCGGCAATAGTGGCTATCTTTGGGGCGAGCAGAAGTTTGTTAATGACGATGAGCAAAAACAGACCACCGCTGGCAGCAATGAGAATTCTTCTCCACCAATAAGGATCGTTTCCCAAAAGCGGGCGCTCGCTGAAGCGCAAGAAGAGCCCGATTGTGAGAGATGCAAGAACGAGGCTGGCATTGCGAATTTCATTCTCTGACGTACCGCCGACTTTGAACCAGAAGGCGCTTGTCAGAAAGACGAATGCAGGCAGAATGTCTTCGAAAGTCGACTGCGGACGCTTCAATATGTTCTCCACAGCCTTCCAGCTGAGCAATCCAGTCAAAGCGGAGGCTACCGCCATCGCGCCTGTTTCGGCATTAGAGAACTGGCACAGGGCGACGGACAGAGCAAGAAGAATGATGGAGCGGTAAAACACAGGCAAGCCGATCTGGCTGAGCAAGAAGGGTGCCGCTGCTCCCAGAGCCAGAAAGCCGACCGCCTCGATGGTTATCACTTTGGCGAAAGTGCCCAGAAAGGCCAGCGCGCAAAGTGGCACAACCAATAAAAGAAAGGGTCGAAATGATGAGACCAGATTCTTTGTGGAGAGTTCGGTCCAGACTTTCCCGCGCACAAAGCTCCAGACAAAAATAATTGCCAGAACAGCGCCGAACAAACTGAGAATGTTGCTAGATAATGCAATCATCGCAGTTACCAACCCTCCCTAGACACGCGTGTTAGACTAAATCGGTGGACACATCGCGGAGCATCAAATCACAGTACAAAATGGCTCCACCTGAAAAGCTCTAAAACAGAGTGAATTTCAGGATTGGTACGGACGTTTATAAATCTATGGAATTCTAGCCGACCATTATAAATTTAGCACGACATCTGTTTTCAACCTGTTAGAACTGGGCTAAGAATGCGCGAGATTTGAAATAGGGCTGAAAAGGAAAATAGGGGCAAATGCGGTTTCTCTATCCGGCAATTATTCTCTTCGTCTTTGCACTTTCCATGGGTCTTTTGGTGATGAACACCGTTTTTGTCAGTCCCAAGGAAGAAGCCCTTGCATTCCTGGATAATGTAAAACACGGCGATCTGTCGCGCGCGGTGAAGCGCTTCGGCGGCAATGTCTGCCGCTGTCCGGCCAAAGGCGGCTGGGGCTCGTACTTAATATATGTGTCGGCGCAGGAGCCTAACCTGGCCTTTACAGTGGGCAAAAACTTTTCAGTCGGCGAGCCAAAAATCCACAAAGTCAACCATCCTTCTAAAAGCAAGTCGGTTGTTTTTTGGGAGACCCCTGAAGACACAGTCGTAGACGTGCCGATCAAATTCGAGAAGTCAGACCGTCCATATTTCCTTCCTTTAAAGATGGCCTACGGCTACAAGATGACGGAGGAAGATTTCAATGCTTTTGTGAAAGATCCTGATCACGAGGCGTATAAAGGGTTTTACTTGCGCCTCAGGCCGTCGATTGAAAAAGACGCGATCATGCCGGCAAAAGGAGCTATTACCGAAGAAGCAGAGTTAGAGTTTCAGGCCATCCTCAAAGACAAAAGCAGGCTTCTAAAGAAAGATAAGGATCAACTTGAAATAGAAAGACGACAGAACGAGCAGGCGGCGCAAGAATTGCGCGAGATGTTCGGCGACGAGGCGGCAGACTATGTGGAGCCGAAGGACGCCGGACCAGTTGTGAAAGCGGACGGCACAGAAATGGCGAAAGCGGAAATTGAGAAATTGTTGCCGCGCCTGGACTCATGCCTTGTCAGGCTGCACGTGGTGCGCAAAGGACAATTGAGAGACTGGACGATCTTTCACTTTGCAGTAATCGCCAATGTTCTCGATCTGGCAGACGGCACTCAAATGAAATTGAAACACTCGCAAGCTCCGGGCTATTCAATGGATGAAGTGCGCCCGCAATTGAAAGAGAACCAGGACGAATGACGAGCACGAAGCGCCCTCACCCCGGCGGCTTTTGCATGATCTTACTTGCTGTCAAAGCCGGTAAGCTGCCGGCGCTCCCGAGAACCGGATCAACAGCCACCTCTTCACAAATTAATCGTAAGCTAAAGTGAACAGTTTTGACGCCAGGCACCGCCCCTAGCGAATATCTTTCAAAAGAACAATAGGGGATGAGCCCTGTTGCGCGCGTTTCTTCGCTTCTTTAGCTCCGGCAAGGAGAATGCCTATTTCGCTGCAATCTTCCGGCAGCCCGGCAATCCCCATGGCAATGGCGACGTACTGCGGATCCAGATCGCATACCGGTGAAGAGAGAATAGCCTGGGTTATGCGATTGGCGACAACGGACGCTGAATTGACATTGGTGTAAGGCAAGAGAATGATGAATGCAAAAGTCTCGAAATGAGCAAGCAAGTCAATTTTTCTCGTGATTAGATTTATACGCTTTGCAATTTCTCGTATGTGTGGAATGGGCAGAGGCTGAGGTCCATCAGCAGTGCGCGCAGCCAATTCAAAAACGATCAAGGAAAAGGGCAGACCGCTCGACTCAAAACGGAAAAACTCTTGTTCTACAAAGTGCAATATGAGCGGATAGTTGACAAGCTCCGTCTCCGGACGCAACAGACCGCGCATGCCGGACTGGATGACCGCTCTGTCCAGTCCCATTGCTTCCAGAGGCAGCTTTCTCTGCACCTGCGCCGCTTTGTTTGAAATTACCACCAGGTCGCACTTGACCAGGTTATACAAAATTGGCAACCACTCTGTTTTTGCCATCGGTCGCCGACGCAAGACATCAAATACGGTGCTTTGATTATCTATGCATTGATACATCAGTTTTTGCATATTCATATCGAGTGGAATTCCGTTATAGACAGCTCGTTCGAAGTCGGCCTCGGTCAAATTCGGCAAACGTCTGACCAGATAGGACTCCATGCTCAACCCGTGCGTATTCAGTTCTCTCACGTACTCGCGCAGCGGTGCACCTTGTCCGACCAATGTGTCCAACGACTGGCTCACAGAGCGTACGGTGGTGCGTTCGTTATCAAAGAACTCAAAACGTCCGGCTTGCCACGTCATCATTTCTATGATCGCCATGTCACCTTGAGAATCAAGGGCATTGGCGTGCAGCGGTTTTCCACTTTCGAAAAATATTTCCGCCCCACCCTGCGGACCGTCTATGAACATGCGCCCCGTCAGCTCATGCATAGCAATCGACATGAGCAGTTTGGGCACTTGTATGTTGGTCAAGTCACCTTGCATAGAGGCTTGAATCTGTGCTGCTTGCAGCCCGGCTCCTGCGTTTCTGAATGCTTGCGCCAGACCGGCCGCAGCGGAATTGTTGTTGGTTTTAAAACCGGACAAAGTCGTAATTTGCTCTTGCGACTCCTCAACCGGCCCGCCCATACACTCGCGTGTGACGATGTTGTGAATCAAGGCAACGTCAGGGCTTTGATAACTCCAGGAGGGAGGATGCTTACTGGGATCGACCGGAGCACCTGGATCGTCATCTCTAAAATGCGAGTAGAAAAACCAGACTGGGTCTGAATCGTCAACAGGGCATCTGACAGACAGCATTTTCTCGTGATGCTGATTCTGATTGATGAAGACCAATTCTACGGTGCGTCCTCGAGCCGTTTGCGCCTGGGCGAGCATCTGAGCAATATGCTCGTAAGCAGGAATATTGCCGAGCGCGGGCATCCTGATTGGCGGAGGTGGGGGCTGTGGTTTGGGTGGTCGATACATTTCTATTTGCTCTTTTCTGGTTGTGGTTTTTGTTGTAATTGATATCAACCAGATTGAGCGGAGTGAATATTCTTGAACAGACAGATAGGAATCGTGCTCGCGGAAGCCCTGGTTCTGGCCTCTTTGGCGGCGGCGATGAGAAACGCCGGGTCGTCACAGTCCTCCGGCACCCCGGCTACACCGAAGCTGAGAGAGATGTGATTGGGGTGAAGTTGGGGGGCGAGGGGAGTTTGCATTATCAATTCGATCACTCTCTGCGCGAAAAATGCGGCACTATCGGTAGTGGTATGCGGTAAAATTGCCGCGAAGTCGAATGTCTCAAAGTGAGCCAGTACATCAAGATTTCTCCTCACTGTAATCAAGCGCCTGACAGCTTCATTCAAAAGTGGTCCGGACAAGGGCTGCAAGCCCATTGATTCACGCAGCCGCATGTCGAACAGCACGATGCTAAAAGGAACATTGAGCCGTTCGTAGCGATGAAATTCCTGCTCCAGGAAAAAGAGAAACATCGGATAAGTGTACAGACCGGTCTCCGGGCGGACCAACTTACTCATCACGCCCTGGATTTGAGTGCGATCGAGACTTTGCACTTCCATCAATCCCATGCGCACGCCGGCTGGTGGCTTATCGGAGAATGCAAGCAGTTCGGCGTGCAGAAGGTTGAACAAAATCGGCACCCACTCTGTCTTTACCAGTGGACGGCGGCGCAATATTTCAAACAATGTGCTGGAGTTGTCGACGCTCTGGTAAAACTGTTTTTGCAAATTCATATCCATCGGCACGAACTGATTGACTCGACTCTCGAAATCTTTCTCAGTCAAATTGGCCACCTTGCGAAACAGATAGGTTTCCATCTTGACGCCTGTGTTTTGCAGATATTTCAACTGATCGAGCAGCCCGATTCCTTCCATAAGCAACGCATCAAGCCGCTTCTTAACAGTGCGCTCTATGGTTCTTTCACCTTCAAGAAAGCGAAATTTGCCTTCCTCCCAGGTCAATGATTCGAGCAGCGCCAGATCGCCCTGAGCATCTGCGGCAACCGCGTGTACCGGAACGCCTTCTTCGAAATAGTACTCGCCTCCACCCTTCGACGACTTCACAGCTAATCGCCCCGTCATTTTCGAAAAGGTGATTGACTGCAACAGGTTAGGCATAGGCAAGTTTTGCAAGTCACCTTCCAGGGCGGCAGCTGCACCTGCACCTGCCTGCATTTCTTGCGCCTGCCGCCCTGCCGCGCTTGCCGGCAGTCCGTGCAATGTAGCCATGATCGGAAAACCCATGGAGCCTGTTTCGGTGGGGCTGGGAATTCCGCTCCTGAGGTTCAATTCGGTGCCTGTATTTCGGGCTCGATTGCTGATTGCTTCTCCCACATCGGTGCCCAGGCACTGACTCTCGATTACCGTTTGAATGAGAGTAATATCGGACTGCTGCATTTTGAAAATCACAGTCACACGGTTGCCGTCTCCGGTGGTCAGGCTCCAGGTCGGCTCTGTGAATTCGGGCTCAAAGCAAACAGCAATAATATAACCAAACTGCTGCCTTTCAGGATTGAAGGGCAACTCAACAGTGCGCCCACGCGACTCATGCGCCTGCTCCAGGATCTTGACGAGCATCTCATAGGTCGGCAATTGACCTATGCGCGGCAGCCGTATCGGTGGAGGTGATTTCTGCGGTCGGAACATCGATTGTGGGAAATAGCCTTTATCGGACCCCAGGATCAAGAACACCTAAGGCCTTAGAACACCATTAATAGATGCCTACCACTTATTGAGATCAGACAAACCTCAGAACCCTTTGCACACGGGTCTCGGTCCGATAATTACTGTTTTTCGCACGAGTCGTCTTCTGGCGTTTCGCTGCCGCGGTCAGCACTTTGCTCGTCCGTCGCAGACTGACCGGGCGCTGTGGACGTTTCCTCCCTCACTTCTGTGGCGATCTCTTTAGATTCCGGCGCGGTCGGCTCAAGCGCGGCACACTCTGCCGGCGATATCGCAGTGACAAGCGCCGAAGGTATTTCACTGCGCATGGAGAGAATCGCGGCAACGATCGCCGGTCCAGCCAGGAGCACGGCGGAGACAGCCAGCGTAGGCAACATCACGGGCAATCCGTGAAAAACGATGGAAAGAATGCGGGAAAACAAAACCGAAGCCAGTCCAGCGGTGAAGTATGCAACTGGATTAGTCTTGGCAATTTTGGCAATAAACAACCAGCTGAGCGCATAGAAGGCCACACTGGAAACAAAGCCGATAATGGCGTCCTGATAGTATTTCGTACCGCACCAGGTGCCCAGTGAAAGCACGGTGGTTATCACAAAATACATTCTGGGTCTTTGACAATATCGAGCATAAAAACCTACAGCAATAGCAACTATCAGCACTTCTTGCGCACCCTGAACAGGTCCTGTAAGCAAAGCATCGAAGGGCGGAAACTGCAGGTTCAAGAGAGATGAAACAGTGCTCAATGATGATTGAGGAACATCCGGTGAAAAGCGCGTGCGCAACAAGCCTGCCACCACCGAAATTACCTCCAGGACTGCCACATAGGCGTAACCTGCCAGCGCTCCGTCAACCCACATGGTCCTCTGTGCGGACCGGTTTTCACTGTTGTGCGGTCGCATCACCGCCAGAAAGTAATTTGACAGGCGCACCTGCGGAAATAGAATTCTCAAGGAAGCAATGGCAAATGCCGCCAAAATTGCCGACATGAAAAACGCACCGATGAACGTTCTCACGTATGACGAGATCTGGTCGGTGAGAAAATTATTTACGGGCGTTGTTGTCAAATAATCCGAGAAAAATAGTGGCAACGCATTTAGTTGGGCTGGTATCAAAACAATCGTGTAGATCACACCAATTAAGAGAGCAGGACGTACTTTGACCGCTCTCGCCCTCAATACGCCCACGGCCCAGATAGCAGCAAGAACGAACATCAATATGTAGCCGCCGCGATAGATATGCCCGGCGATATCTTCTCGAAAACTCCGTTTGGTGCGCTCGAATGTCCACTTATCCGGCACTTCCCATAACCAGGTGGCACCTGAAACGAGGTTGCCAAGCACTGTGGTGTTGATCTTGAATCGCGCTTCACCAGCATCAAATTGCTTGGCTCGAAAAACGA
The DNA here is from genome assembly GCA_020854255.1 of Candidatus Melainabacteria bacterium. Lineage (GTDB taxonomy): Bacteria > Cyanobacteriota > Vampirovibrionia > Obscuribacterales > Obscuribacteraceae > QKMZ01. The sequence continues at coordinate 24,465 of JADZFV010000046.1, forward strand.
AACTCCAATCAGTACGCGCCGGTCTTTTTTGCTCTGATGCACTCTCAAGCTCGTAAGGCTTTAAATACGGATAAGTCGAATCAATTTCCTGACAGGCTTTCTTCAAGGCATCTTCTTTCGTCAGGATCGCGCCCTTTGTGTCTTCAGCCAGGCGAATATCAAAGCCAATTTCACGTCCAGCACCATCTAATTGAGCTTCATACTCCTCCGGCGTCTTCGGCTTGAAAAAACGCACGCGCCAGCAGTAACCTCCAGAATGAGATTTTTCGATGATCTCGGCTGTTTTGCCCAAACCGACCTTCTCATACAAATACTGCGCTGAGTCGCCCAGACCCTGAGCGGAGAGCCACGAAACTACTGTGTATCCGGGCGCCTCAACACCGTGGCGCGTCAAAATCTCAGTAGCTTTGGCTTCCGCTTGTGGACGTTCGATACGAACTTTGGCATCGACATTCAAAATTGGCACCCGCAAAACAAAGCAAGAAAATCCGAGCAGGACTGTGACAACAAAGAAAAACAGCCGTCTTTGCGGGGTGATGGGTTGATAACTGATCGGTTTTTCTTCCGGTTCGGTTTCTTCCAGTTCTTTATCATGTATTGTTACGTTGAGAGAGCGATTGAGCAAATTCGTCTCAACTTCATTGTTTGCGCACACCTTCCAGCGCGAAGCACCAAAGACCATAAGTGCGACAAAAGGAATCACTGAAAGAAACGCTGTCGCTTTCAGTGTCATATCACCGGACGTAAAAAGTGGCTTGACACCAAGAAAAGTGTCAAACACATAGTGCGAAGCGACGCAGGCGAGAATGCCATAACGTCTGAGGATCCATCCATCAAGCAACCCACCCAGTGTCAGTTCCACCCCACGCGCATAAAACGGCTGTTGCGGATAAGTGCTGTGGGCAAAACCCCAAGCGGCTGCTTGAAACAAGTTTGCCACCCAAAAATTGCCAGAAACTTTCATCATCAGGCTCATACCGACAACTCGATATAGCGCTTCTTCCATAAAAGATGCAGTAACACCGACACGCATTGCAGACAGCGCCGGGACATAGCTGGAAAGAATTTGATAATTTTCCACACCAAGTGGACACCAGAAGCCGACTTTTTGCCCGGCCAAGTAGTAGAGAACCACCCAGCCCAGGTCGATCAAGAAAAGCAGCTGCCCGACCAAAAGCGCCATGCTGACAGCTTTTGACTTGAGTCCGTCCAGGGTAAAAATTTTCTCGATGGCGATGTGATCCGGGAAAGCTTTCCGGTAAAGTGCCTCAGCCGCACCGAACAAAATGATCGCACCAAAGGTACTGGGGACAAGCATGACCAGCAATTTGACCAGCTCTGTCGTGACGTAAGACCCATACGTGACGGACGTGTCGTAACCATCCACAAGTTCGTTGAAATTGTTGATGCTGTCCAGAAATGGAACGAACGAATAAATCATGGAGATGGCAACCACTGGAACCCAGCGAATATTGCGGGTCATCACAGCCCAACCAAATGCGAAAACACTGACCAACATCAGAAGCGTCATGAAAATCTGGGCGATTTTCGCAAGCATCATGTTGTAGGAACGAATGTCGGCGAACTTGCGCTCCCAGGCTTCAGGAACGTGGAGATAGCGATTGTAAGACTCGATCCTGTTGCCCGCCAAACCTACAAAGACCCGCATCTTGGCGCCTTTGTAATTCTTTTTTGTGTCTTCAAACGTAAATGAATGATCCTTGCGTTTTGGTTTTTGGCTTTCTTCGTCCTTTATCAAATCGAAGCCGAGAAGCGAGTTGCCGGTTTCTTTCTCAACAAAATTGCGAGCAAATGCCTCTGCTTCCATATGCGTCAATGAAGGGATTCTTTTGTCATTTTCAAAATCATGGCTAAGTCCAGACAACTTTCCGTCCGGACTTATAAAAACGCGCAGCTCCTCCTGCTCAAGCTCGCGAACCATGCGAACGCGCCAGTACCAGACCGGAATTTCGCTCATCATCAGCTCGTTGGCTTTACGGACTCCAAGTTCGTATTCAAGAAAGCTCTTGGCATCGTCATCATAGGAAAATGTGATGGACTTGAGTGCACGCTGAGTCTGAGCAGCTGGCGACTTGGCTTCAAGTTCACCAGCTTGCGGTTTTCTGGAGGAAGCAGTTGACGACGCTGCACTCGGCTGCGGGTTGTAGCCCAGCTTGACAGCCCATTCGCCGGCTTTTTGCACGATCTGGTCCTTGGGCATCGACAAGTTCAAAGACGCCGCTGCAAAGACTTCGTCGTTTTTCGTGAAATAGATAACGCAGCCGGCGATGCCCAAAAGCACCAACCACCAAAGGTGGCGGTAGGGGGACTTCTGGTGAGCCTCCAACCCGTTAGGGTCTGCGGAGACGAATTCTGCCATGGGCTGCCGTTTCCTTTTTCAAACACCCCGCCCTTAAGGGCGGGGTGTGACTAGGTTTTTGCCTAGATCACTTTATTGTAAGTACTCGACAAGGGGTGGACGGGTGAATGTTCGCGCTGCCGTTGTCAAACACAGAGAAATTGACGTTTTATTTTTCAAGTTATCAAAGTGGAAGACAGCCTAAAGTCCACGCCAAATCTCTCACTGAGGGGTTATGATCTGCCCTCGTGCTGAGTTGCCTCGCCGGCTCAGGGGCTCTTTCGTGTGCCCGGGGTGCAGGCGGACTGGAGCGTTTGCGTGTCAGATACGTTCATCTGGAATGAAAAGTGCGAAAGAATGTCGCGAGGAGAGCTCAAGAATCTCCAGCTCAGCCGCCTCAAGACATTGATTCAGCGACTTTATGACCGAGTGCCCTTTTACCAGCAGCTTTTGGACGAACGAGGCTTAAGCGTCAAGTCGCTGAGCACGCTTGCCGATTTGAAAAACTTTCCTTTCACCAAGAAAACCGACCTGCGTGAGAATTATCCGTTTGGTTTGTTTTCCGAGCCGCTCTCAAACGTAACTCGCTTGCACGCATCCTCTGGAACCAGAGGCAAACCTACAGTCGTCGGCTACACCAAAAACGACATCGACATGTGGTCTGAAGTTTGCGCACGCTCTCTGGGCGCCGCCGGCGCACGACCGGGCGACATTTTGCACAACAGCTACGGATACGGTCTATTCACGGGCGGGATGGGAATGCATTTCGGAGCCGAGAAATTCGGCGCCACAGTTGTCCCCGCATCTGGTGGCAGAACACAACAGCAAATTTTGTTGCTTCAAGATTTCGGCTCGCAGATAATTTGCTCGACACCATCGTATGCATTGAACATTGCCTACACCATGGATGAGCTGGGCATCAAGCGCGATACGATCAAACTGGAGCGCGGAATCTTCGGCGCCGAACCATGGACCGAAGAATTGAGAAATCAGATTGAGGAAAAACTCAAAATAGAAGCGCTGGATATTTATGGGCTGAGTGAAATAGTCGGTCCGGGCGTTTCCATGGAATGTGCGCAGGGGCGCAATGGTTTGCACATCTGGGAAGATCACTTCTTGCCGGAAATCATCGACCCGAAGACCGGTGAAGTGCTGCCAATCGGTGAAGAAGGCGAGCTTGTTTTCACGACTCTGACAAAAGAGGCGATACCTGTTTTGCGATACCGCACCGGCGACATATCCAGATTGGCCCTCGACACCTGCGTTTGCGGACGGACTACTGCAAGAATGCAGCGCGTCAGAGCCCGCCTCGATGATATGTTGATTATCCGGGGCGTCAACGTCTATCCATCCGAAATCGAAAAAGTGCTCCTTGGTCTGGACGAGCTTTCTCCTCACTACCAGCTCGTCATCGATCGCAAGAAAGCGCTTGACGTGCTGGAAGTACAGGTGGAGGTCACTGACGAACTTATTCGACGATGGGGACATTTCGACAACGATCGCGTCGAGCTGTCGTCCCTTTCGGAAAGTATTCAAATACTTCTCAAAGACAATCTCGGCATTACCGCCGGTATTCAATTGATGAAGCCAAAAACAGTGCCGCGCAGCGAGGGCAAGGCCGTGCGCGTAATAGATAAAAGAAAAGAAGAGAAATCACAAGTGGAAAGTCCGCCCCCCAAAACCCCGGTTTCATCCAAAGGGAAATAGAAAACACCAAGGAGAGAACAATGGTAAAGCTCGTAGCACTCTACAAGAAACCAGCCAACATAGCCGAGTTCGACGACAAATATTTCAACGGTCACATTCCGCTGGCCAGCAAAATTCCCGGTCTCAGAAAATGTGATGTTAACAAAATAGTCGGCACTCCTGGCGGCGAATCCGAGTATTACCTGATGGCTGAGTTGTTTTTTGACGATATGGAGGCTCTCAAAGCCGGCATGTCCTCACCAGAAGGAAAAGCAGCCGCCAAGGACGTAATGAGCTTCGCCAAGGACATCGTATATATGATGTTCGCCGAAGAGCAAAAAGTACCTTTATCCGTCTAATGCTAGATTCTAATCTCAAATTCAAAGCGGTTTAGTGCTCCATTAAGCGATTGCATTTGACTGGCAGCGATTTAATTGAAGCATTCACCAAGGAGTAATAATGTCGCATACATCTACTGCCGACAGCGTCTTCACCGGCGCCCCGAGCGAGTCGTTCGGTTTCAAACGCATCATTTATACGAAGTCCGGATTCACTTCCTCCATCACTATCAATCGTCCAGATGTGCTTAATTGCTTTGATTCTCTGACATTGAAGGAGCTGGGGGCGGCGTTTGTTGATGCGGCTCAGGACGACAACGTCTCGGTTGTAATCATCACTGGAGCCGGCAGCAAAGCCTTCTGCACAGGGGCTGACCTGAAGGAGCAAGAGGACTATATCCTTAAAAAACCGAATAACTATTACAAGTGGATGTATCAGTTTGTCGAGATGCATGATCGGCTTCGCAATATCGGAAAACCGACAATTGCAAAACTGAATGGCATGGTTGTCGGTGGCGGCAACGAGCTGAATATGGCTTGCGACCTTGCCATTGCTGCCGATCACGTCACAATCAGGCAGGTCGGCGCCGGACGCGGCAGTGTCGCAGCTGGTGGCGCCACACAATGGTTGCCCCTGATCATCGGCGATCGCCGCGCCCGCGAGATGCTGCTCACCTGCGAGCCAATCGATGCCTACACCGCCCTGGAATGGGGACTGGTCAACCAGGTAGTGCCGGCTTCCATGCTGGATGCCGCCGTCGATGAATTAGCGCAGAAGCTCTACAACAAATTGCCGGAGTGCACGCGCTATACAAAACAGCAGCTCAATTTCTGGCGCGACTTCTCGTGGTCTATGACGATCGGGCATGCTCGCGACTGGCTGACATTACACGCAGGCGCTCACGAAACAGCAGAAGGGTTGCGTGCTTTCAGGCGCAAGCAAGAAATTCCCTATCCACAAATCAGGTGCAAAACGGCAGGGCAGGCCAGCAATTTCGCAGGTCACGTAGATACAGTGCCTTGCTCTAACTGCAACGAACCGATGCCGACGACGAACGCATTCTGCGGCGCATGCGGCGGAAAGCTCAAAGGTTAATTCAAACATTCATACTCTGACTGAAGGAGCAAGAGATGATGACCCTCACTTACCGAAATATTCTGACCGCGATTGAAGATCAAACAGGCATCGTGACTCTCAACCGTCCGACCGTGTTGAATGCCCTGAGCCACGACTTGATGGACGAGCTCGTCAAAGCTCTGGAAGAGTTCGACAAAGATGAAAACATCCGCGCGATTATCCTCACCGGCAGCGAGCGTGCATTTGCAGCCGGCGCCGACATCAAGGAAATGTCGGACGAAACGACGATCTCGATCATGAACAAAGATCGCTTCGCCACCTGGGACAGAGTTCGTTCCATCAAAAAACCAATTATCGCTGCTGTCAGTGGTTTTGCCCTGGGCGGCGGCTGCGAACTGGTAATGAGTTGCGACATTATCGTCGCTTCGGAAACTGCCCAGTTCGGTCAACCGGAAATAAACATCGGCGTCATTCCCGGAGCCGGCGGAACGCAAAGATTGACTCGCGTAGTCGGCAAGCACAAAGCAATGGAAATCATCTTGACCGGTCGCTCCATCACAGCACAAGAAGCACATCAGATGGGATTGGTGAACAGAGTTGTTCCCGTTGAGCTCTACCTCGACGAAGCAAAAACATTGGCCAAGGAAATCGCCAAGAAATCGCCTGTTGCAGTCAAGCTGGCTAAAGAAGCGATTCTCAAAGCATTCGATGGCTCGCTTTCTGAAGGTTTGGAATTCGAGCGCAAGAACTTCTATATGCTCTTCTCCTCCGAAGACCAAAAAGAAGGCATGCGCGCATTTCTCGAAAAGCGCCAGGCTACCTTTACCGGCAGGTAGGGGCGACGCCATGCGCCGGCCGACTTTGAGTTTTACATCGAAACGGTAGTTCGCCAAAACTTTCGACACCAACAAGTCAAATCAATCGATCGGGAGTATAAAGATCATGACTGAAGAAACAATTTTATTGACAGAAATTAAAAACGGTGTCGGTTTCATCACTTTGAACC
>JADZFV010000047.1 GCA_020854255.1 Candidatus Melainabacteria bacterium
TCATATGCGGCTCATTCGGATTTTTGAACTGATGAACGAGATTGAAAAACGCAATCACGGCAACAATGCCGAACAGGAATGACTTAAAGTAAAACGTGTAAGCAAAAAGTACGCCAATTCCTGGAATTAGAAGCCATTTGCTGATGGCGTTGATGACAAAACCTCCGTCCAAAGGCTTGGCGGGAATCAATTGCAACAGATTCAAGAAGAGCCCGACGCTTCCGGCAGCCATGAAAAAGATGCTTTGCGTTTGCACACCGTAATAATAGAAGGCGGCCGCAGCTACTCCACCCACAAGCGGTCCGGCCAGAGCAACCCAAGCATCGGTTGCCTGGTCGGCGGGCATTTTTTCCATGGCAGTAAAACACCGATTCCAGGCACAAAGATGATTAGCCTGGGATCGAGCCCATAGGCCTTACGGGCACCGATTGGAGCTTGCATAGAGTGTCTGATAACCGGGCAATGTATTATCAAAGCTGAAAAGCCTTACTGGTGCCTTGTTTTTGCAAATCGGAGACCGGTCTATTAGAAACGTGCCGAAAAAAAGAAGCACGGAAACACGGGTTGCAGTGGGACAATGCCCATCCCGTGATGGATATAAGTGTCAATTCTTGGGCAAACAAGCTATATGCACTGTAGGAGACAAAAACATGAAGATGTTTCTTTGCTTGCTCTCAGCGTTCTTTCTAGGTACTTCTGCTGGTTTTTCACAACAGGAATCATCAAACAATTCACCTCTAGGAAAAGCCATCGAATTACTACATTTACCGTCCACACACTCTCTCAATGATTTTGAGCGTGTCGTCGAAGCACGTTTCTACAATCTTCCGGACACAGCTACCGGAAATCAAATCATGGCAGCGAAAAAGGAAAGGGAAGATTCTGAATACTATCGAATTAACGCAGCAAAATTGGGACTGCCAGCTAGTTCAACTAGAATTGAAATTTGCAAGGCAATGGTTGCAGCAGAAAGCAATCAAAAAAAGAAACAGTTGGGATTGCCGGATTCTGCTTCCCCAGCAGATATCGAGAAAGCCGATTCACAATTGAGAATTCAGAATCTACAACTCGAAATCAACTACGGGAAAAAAGCGGAAGGCGTGGATGTTGCCGAGAGCGGTAAGATTTTCGCGGAGTTGCAGAAGAAAGAAGCGGAACTCGTGAACCCCAAAATAGCCAGAGGTCTTGGACTTCCAGCTAATTCAACGCCGAAACAGATTCAAGCTAAACAACAAGAAGAAGGGCGTCAAATAGGGATTCGACTTTATGGACTGAATCAAAATGCCAGTTCCGAAGATATTGAAGCCGCCAGAATGAAGTTGCAAGATCAGGAATGCACAATGCTAGCCAGCCGAATTCTAAAAATTGAAAATACTGTAGATCAAAGCCTACTGAAAAAGCAGCTCAAGGTTGTGTTGGAACCGTTGACACCACTATATGATGCTCACAATCAGGAAATGCACTCAAGCCACAGTAATAATGAACACATAGATCTGAAAAGCTTAAAACGCTGGGCTGAAAGTAATTCTCAGCATATTTCAGACAATAGATAGAGAAGGAAGCGGGCAGAGGGGAACTCTGCCCGCCGCTGATTATTCGTTAGTTAGTATGTCCGTAACACGCAGAGCCGTTGAGATTAGCGGGTTGTGCCCCGCTGTGTCCGTGCAAGTAAAAGGTGTACCAATCTGCGCAGGTGAAATGGTTTTTCACCCAGGTATCTTCCGCAGCATCGGTTCCTCCGCCAATTCGCTTGCCGTGTAGCACTGCGAAGATCTCGCTGGGAGCCCAATTTGTAGTATTAGGGACAAAAAGTCTTGGCCAATTTGCAGCGGCAAAGTTTCTATCTGCCACGGAAATTTGTCCCGCATCATAGCCAATAGCCACACCCCATTTCGGGTCCGAGACTGTGATTGATGTTATGGCTGGCACGCGTGCCTGTCCCCAACGACGATCCATCTGGTGCCCGATTTCGTGGTGAGTGGTATCGGTTGCCCGACCACTTAGCCCTGCTGGACTGGACTATTCACCCAAACGCCGCCGTTAGCAGCCCATTCAGTAGCGGTATAGACAAAGACCGCGGTTGTGGGGTCAGTCAAACTCGCCTGAGCAGCAGGATCGGGCCATGAGCGGCCTGTTTCTCCTGGCTTCACTGCCGGTTCATTTGGCCCAGTTACGATACCAAGCTGAGAAAACGCCTGCGCCCCAGTATAAAAGACGTAAAACTTGGTATTACCGGGGGTTTGGAGGAGTGTTTTATTTGCTCCGCTATGCTGGACGCCAGCATTAACAGCGCCCATGATGGATGTCTGGAAGTTTCTCTCTGCCTGACCTGCCGGCCCACTTGGAGGTACAGGCATGCAGTTAAACAGATGTCCGCTCTGCGAAGGATAAACTGACAGGTTTGTGACTGCTGTGCAGCCTGTAACCGCAAATGCCGGAGACGCGCCGAAGAATCCGATGCCGAGAATCATCGCGCCAAGCGCGAGAAACCGTTTTATGTTCATTCGATGCCTGTAATGGCAAGCCCCGAAAGCATGTCACCGGGGTACTTTCGGGGTCTTGTCGATTCATTTCTTGGAGGTCTTAGTTATATCACAAGGTTGTCAGTTACCGTCAAACAATAATTTGGGGTAGCCTTCTGGCTCCATTTCAGCAAGCATTTTTGGTGTCGTCAGTCCTTGCGCTCTTTTCTTTGATCGTCTCTTTTGTTCGCCGCCAATGAGATTTCTACTTGCTTCAAGACGGCAGAAGCAGGGAATTCCAGGGCTTCACAGATTCGCCGCAGATTTCTGACTGCCAGATTCCGGTGTCCTCTTTCCACGTCGCTTATGTATGACCGATGAAAGCCGCTCGCTTCCGCCAGCTCCTCCTGCGTTATGTACAACATTTCGCGACGATGCCTGAGGATGCTCCCGAGTTCAACAGCAAAGTCATGATCCGATTTCATGCCAATTTCATACCACAGTCCGCGAATCCAGTGAATTAGCCACCCGAATTCGCTTGTCCAACAAGCCTTTCGGTCTTATAGTGGTTTTTCGCACAGTTGCTGCCGGTACACCAAAAACCTCGCACCAGCTCACCCGGCGGCTGATAACTTTTGTCGCGTGTAATTTTCAATATCGCAATTTTCTAGCTTGAATTGATTCAGGATGCTAAACGCTCTACTGGAGACGACTAACGGCATGCGGCACGGACCTTGAATCAGACCAAAATCATCTATACCTGCTCTACCAGTAATTTTGAGCCATTGATACTCTGGCAATTCCTCGCCTTTATGCAATTCCGCCCATTGATGAAAACGCTCTTCAAAACTAACATTCAGTTTTGCTAGCTCAAATCCCGTCAAGTTTGATTTCTTGAGCGCTTCCGCCAATTCAGGCGTACACGCATAAACGTAGAAACCATTTAGAAGATCATCATGTGGCCAGAATTGAAACTCGAAATCAGGAACAATTATTTCAACTGGTCGCTCTTTGAGATCGCCATGAACACAAGCATTTCCATGCTGCCCAGCGGCTTCTGGTCCTAACGAATAAAAATTCATTCTACTTTCCTTTTCCCTCGACAGGTGCAAAAAATCTGCCAAACTCGTCATCTATGTTATGAAACCAATCAAGAACTTGTTGTTTTGTCGCTTTCGGGAAATCAGCTTGAAACTCCAGCCAGCGATTATGAATCTGCCTATTGTGCAATTCATAGTTTACAGAAGAATAAATGCCTCTCAAATTCTTAACGTCATTGATTTCTTTTGCCGTAAACAAACCTTGGTATTCTCCCTTCAGCAGCCACTTAGGAAGCCCATGATGAATAACTAGCCTATCGGCAATCGGGAGCAAGCCAGGGTGAGCATTGAAAAAAGCATCTCTGTAGTCTGGCACCCGCTCTAGGGTTTTGCCGACTAATGCCGTTTCGTCTAAGTTCGCTAGTTCTTCTTTCGTAATGCCAAGCCGGTTGGCGGCTGCCTCCGCCGATACGGCATCTTTCTCTCCGGCAAACACATATGTGTCTCTTGGCGGCATGTTGATGCCAAATTTCTTGGCTAATTTCGCCAGCCCTTCTGAACTTTCCAAAGCTTCTGCCGTCTCTCTAGTTTCTGCCTCTATAATCTTCTCAACACGTTTTTCAATCCCGAGCGCCTTTAATTCCGCCTCGCTTAGTCCCTCCAAGCCCATTTGCTCAATTGTCTCAGGA
>JADZFV010000048.1 GCA_020854255.1 Candidatus Melainabacteria bacterium
TCAATCATGGTTGTTATGAAATCGTAGCTCCCATAGGCTCAGGGGGTCAGGCGGTCGTTTACGCCGCCATACAGCGCGAGATGTCGTGGGACAAGCCGGTTGTACTTAAGGAGTTCGTACTGCCCTCCTACGCCGGTGTCAAGGTGCGTAAACGCGTCCTGGAAAATATTCAGCGCGAAGCGCAAATACTGAAGGATTTGCAGCATCCGAATATTGTCAAATTGCTGGATTTTTTCGTTGAGGATGAACGCGCCTATCTGGTTTTGGAGCAAATCACCGGGCGCACGCTCAAACAATTGGTCGAGGAGAAAGGACCATTCAAAGAGCTCGATGCCCTCAGTTTTGCCATGCAGATGGCGTCGATCTTGAGTTTTTTGCACAGCCGCAAACCACAGGTGGTGCACCGCGATTTCACACCGGACAACTTAATGATGGGGCATGGCGATATCTTGAAATTGATCGACTTCAATGTCGCCCAGCATCTGGAGTCAATGTCCACGCACACAGTAGTGGGAAAGCATGCTTACATTCCGCCCGAGCAATTCCGCGGCGAAACCACGCCACAGAGCGATATCTACGCGATGGGTGCCACTCTCTTTTTCTTGCTGACCGGAAAGGACCCGGAGCCGATTTCGGTGTCGCGTATTAAAGAGTCGAGAAAGGACGTAAGCGATGAACTGGATGCAATTGTAGCCAGGGCAACTGCAACGGATGCATCGTATCGATATGTGAATTGCGAAGAGATTAAACAAGAGTTGGAAGCCTTACGCAAGAAGCGTTATGGGCATTGACGCGGAGCGTATGGGTATTGAGCCCAGGCTCCTTACAAATAGACCGGCAAACCCCTACAAGCGTTTGCCCCGGCAATAAAAAGTCACCTTAACAACAAGGAAAGGTGAGTTTTCGACGGTTGCAAACGGTGTTACACTTTTTTCGTGACCAAAGCTTTGATGATTAAGTTTCCGCCTAGGGCATCACTTGGAAGTCTCTATACTTCCGATGTTTCTTTTCCGCATACGCGTCTCTGGGTCGGAGAAGCCCAAGGCGAGCGCGAGTTGTCCGTTCCGGAAGGGCGAATGCTGGGCATTGCGCTGCGCAATCTGGATGCGACCACAATCAATGATGCGGTTAAAGACGGTCTTCAATACTTGCAGTCGGTCGATCTTTCCACTAGTTATTTTTCGGAAAGCACGCTCAAGTGGTTGTCTTATATCAATGACTTGGAAGAGCTGCGCCTCGATTTCCTCAAGTTGCGCGCGGCCGAATTGGCAGGTCTTGCGCCGCTTAAATCACTCACCACTTTGTGGTTGACCGGAGCTGAGTTGTCGGACAATGAGCTTTCGGCAATAGCACCGTGTCCTGCCATCGAGAATTTGATTTTGAAATCGACTCGCATAACGGACGCCGGTCTTGTCTGCTTGCCGTCCCTGAAAAGGCTTTCACGCCTGCATCTGCCGGCCCAGATAACCGATCAAGGCATCAATCATTTGATCGCCTGCAAAGCTCTTCGCAAGCTCGATATCTCGCAAACTGCAATTACTGATAAAGCGATTCCTGTGCTTGAGAAAATCGAGAACCTGGAAGAGCTTTATTTGAATGACACCAAGCTTGGTGACCAGGCCTTGTCGGCAATCGGCCAATTGAAGACTCTCAAAGTCCTCTTCCTTTGCGGTACTAAACTGACCGACTCCGGGCTCACGTTTCTGGAGCAGCTGGAACAGTTGGAACATCTGGAGCTGAGGGACACCAAGGTGTCGGAAATGGGTGTGCAACGAGTCAGATCGCGCCTGACAAATTGCGCGATTTTCGGACCTTAAGCCGTTTATTCTGAGTTATTCTGCTGCCTTTTTAACTACCTTAGCGATAGTTTTCATGTTGCTGTTCAAGCGCTCGTCGAATTGCTTGAACCCGGCGTCTCCCAGGTAAGTTTTCAGGGCGAACGCATAACCTGCCATAGCTAGAGCCACAGTCAGAAGAATCAAACCCATTCTTCGTCCCTGCACTATCCAGCCAACATTTTTTCGACCTGCCTTGAGGCGCAATTCTTTAGACTTTTTAGTTTCTTCATCGACAAGGCCATAGAGCTCGGCTGCCGATTTTTTACCGCCGGCCCAGTCCTGTCTTGCTTCTTCATGGGGAATGAAGTGAGAGCAATGCTCACATACCGTCCGGGGTTGCCGCGGATTTGAATGCCCGCAGCGCGGACAGTCCAGCATTTGCACTTCGGTTTGCGCGAAGTCAATCTTGTACTGGGAATCCGTGATCACCATATTTTTGTCGAAAGCCATAGCGAACTCCTCGCGGAAGCCTCAGCACCTGTTAGGGGCGTTATACCCCCTGCCGTCCTTTAATATTCATATATTAGCTCTATAGTGATTTAGTTCTAATAAGTTCAACTATAGGGAGCTCAGGCGATGTCGTCAAGGGAGACTGCGGCTCCGACAGCGGGCAGCGACGCCAGCAGTTTTTCCGCTTCGCAAATGCCCGGGCTGTTTTCCGGAAAAAGTCTCTGTCTTATCTTAAGTGCTTCCTGCAAATGCTCCCTGGCCTTCTCAAAGTGACCTTGCTTGGCCAGAACCTCGGCAATCTGTACGTGACCGGTGGCAATAATCGGATGCGGCTCGAACAAATGCTCCTTTAAGGCTTCCTGGTAACCGGTCAGTTCGTCGAGCGTGTCCGCGCCATTTTTAAAGCGAGCAAAAGCCTGAATGCGTTTGGCTCTTATGTAATCATTGCCTCTGTTTTGGGTCTTCTTTTCATAATAGACGACGGCCTGGTCTGCCAGTTTTTCCGCCTTTTCAAACTTATTTTTCTGCAGCATGACCTGCACGTGATAAACCAGCATCTCCGGATACAAAAGAGTAACTCTTGCGCGAACACCCGGATCTTTGACGATCTCGAATGCTTCCATAAGTTCCAATTCCGCTGCCGGGTCGTCTTTGGCATGTTTGAGCTTGGCTGAGTAATAGACGTAGAAGGCGTTTTCAATACTCTTATTGCTGGCTTCTTGTTTCACCCAGCGATCGGTCGAGTTGTTGCCGACAGATGAATGGGAAAGCTCGATAGTTTTCTTGAGGCGCGACAGATGTTTGTCAGCCTCGGAAAAGCGCTCCAGGTCTACTGTTCCTTGAAGCAAACCCAGCAAAGAAGTGACACAAGCAGGCGCGTCAGCGCGACCTTTCGCCTCCAGTTCGTCGAGGCTGCCTTCAAGGAGCTGAAAACCACGCTCGTAATTGCCCAATTCGATATTGATGCAGCCCAGTGCACCGACCTGATAAATGCGATCTTCTTGATTGTCCGCAGATTCTCTGTACAAAAACTCTGCATATTTGGCGGCAGTTTTGGTGTCTCCTTTGCGAATGGCGATGATTTGCAATTGACCGACTTTTAAGCCCAGCTCCGGTCCACCTTCTTTCGGGTATTTGCCGTCCA
>JADZFV010000049.1 GCA_020854255.1 Candidatus Melainabacteria bacterium
AGAACCCAGGTCGGCACACATGAAAGCAGACGCCAGTAACGCCGATACCATCAGAGCCTGACCAGCTCGGCGACGGCCTTTTGTGGGAGATACAAGCTTTTCGTATAAATGCACTCTACCAGTCCTCAAAATCCTCAAGACGATAACTGGTATTCTCGCTCACTTGCATCATCCTTTTGGATAAATGAAAGCGAGTTGTAGAATTTACACGAAATTGAGCAGTTCGTCGTAGCGAGCGGCAACTGCGGTGATCAATTCCGGAGGCAAAGACTTCTTACCAGCCTCTCCGGGCAATTCCGGTTTGAGCGAGTAGTTGATCATCTCTTCGTACTCAGCCGGCAAGCTGCTGCCGTAGTGTGCCCACAAGAATCGAATACCGCGAGAGGCGGCAACAATTCCATCTTTAGCCAGACTGTCGCCGATGAATAGTGTCTCCTGCGGGTAAACATCAAAGTCTTTTAGAACCTGATCTAGTCCCACTGGGCACGGCTTTTCATAAGAGAATGGCAAAATGTGAAGACGAGTCTGCAAGTCGGCAGTCTCCTTTCTCAATTTTGCAACTCGTTCGCGACCATGCTTAAACGAAATCGGGCGAAATGGATCGTTTTTTGCCGGCTCCACTGTTTCCAGCGAATACACAGCATCGAGTAGTCCATCAAATATTTGTTTGTTTCTCACGCGGGCCATGTATTCCGGCGCGTCACTCAAGGCCACCACTTTCACGCCTTTGCGCTTAAGGGCTGCCAGAGTTTCCAGCACCATGGGATATGGACGCAGATATTTCGTGCGGTTTTCATCGACTGCTTGCCAAAAAGGCTTTACAAACTCCTCGATAAATACTTCTGGCTCATCCTCGAAGTTCGACCAGGCGAAGCCGGTCTCTTCCAGGAGCCAGGGATACTCGTGTGTACCTCGTCTCTCAATCACGTGTCCGATATCGCGAGCAAGCTCATGATAGGACTTGTCGGTTCTCTGACTGATATCTTTTAAGAAGTCTCTGATAGCGGGTACAAAATAATCCCAGAAGGATGCCAAAGTACCATCTACATCTGTTATCACTAGTTTAGTTTTTGACTTAGCACCGCCGGCAATGCCCGTAAGCTGGTGCACTTTCAATTCATGCATATATAATTTCCTCATCCGCGAATCCAGCGCCAAAACAGATGCACCATTTGTAGTGCCTCGCCGCAAATGTCAGCTTGTCCAGCTGCACTCTGAGCAATGCGCTTTACGCAGCCCGGAGCGGCTTTCTTCTGTTTTAAAAAGACTTCCTGTACTGGTAAATGGACTCTTAATCTAATTGGGAGCGCGCATTTTCTGCGCACCACCTGTAACCACCCTAGTTGCATCTGGTTAAGATGGCAACAGTTTTTCGTCGGATGTTTACACAACGCCCGCATTTGATCTCATTTGTTCAACTCAGTTGTTGCCGATCAACCAGAGCAATGCCGAATGGCGAGCGATGTGAAACTTTGTGCCCAGGTTAGCGAATGCTCACCGGGAGATACCGGGCGACGTATGGCTTCGCCCTACCAGGAACTCTTGAGTGACCGCGCCAGGGCAGCGCTGGGGACTATCGCGTGCGGGATAACGCCAGCGCCGGGCGACCTTTGGCGTCGCCCCTACAAAGATCTTAACGAAAGCCTGTTGCCTGTTGACAAATCCGGAAAGCGTGCCGCACACTACATTAGTTGAGTCATCAGGTGCCAAAGAAAGTGCAACTTCAGAAGCAAGCCCAACAAGTTATATCCCGACGCCGCCCAGGTCTATTCATAAGGCCCGGCGCCGATATGGCTTAGCTGATTTAGCACCATTTTCGAGTTTAGCCCCGGGTCTATGGACCAGGGGTTTTTTGTTTTAGGGCTTGCTTTGAAATCAGGAAAGAGAAATGAAGAAGGTCGCGGTTGTCGGAGCTACAGGTTACACGGGTCAGGAGCTGATCAGAATTCTGGTTCAGCACCCCAACGTGAAAGTACAAACTGCTGTTTCCTCAAGCAACAGCGGCAAAACTTTTGCTTCCGTTTACCCGGGCATGTCGAAGCTGGCCGACTTCACGTGCAGCGCAGACAGTATAGAAACACTTAGTAGTGATGTAGATCTGATCTTCCTCGCCTTGCCTCACGGTCATGCGGCGAAAATGGTCAACCAGGATGTGCTGGATAAATGCGCGATTGTCGATCTCGGAGCTGACTTCCGGTTGAAGAATGCCGGCGCTTATGACGAGTGGTACGAATTCACTCACCCGAATCCTCAGCTTCTCGATTCTTCTGCGTATGGTTTGCCAGAATTGAATAGAGATGAGATCAAGTCAGCCAGGCTGATCGCTAACCCGGGTTGTTATGCAACTTGTTCTATCCTGTCTCTGGCACCACTTCTCAGTGCCGGGTTGGTTGACGAGACCACAGTCATCGTCGATGCCAAATCCGGTGTTTCAGGAGCCGGAAGAAGTCTGTCTCTTGGTGTGCATTTTGACGAGTGCAATGAGTCGATCAAAGCATACAAATTAGGCACCCACAGGCACACTCCGGAGATTGAGCAAGCGCTTGACCCCTATGCTGAGAAATCTCTGGCAATTTCTTTCACACCACATTTGGTTCCTATGAACAGAGGAATCTTATGTACTTCATATGGATCTTTAAATAAGAAGTTGACAGAGAAAGAACTCTTTGATCTCTACGGTGAATTTTATGAAGATGAACAGTTCATCAGAATCTTTGATCCCCAATCCGGCGAGTACCAGTACCCTGAAACCAGATGGGTTAAAGGGTCGAACTATTGCGATATTGGATTGAGTATAGACAAGAGAACCAATAGAGCGATCATCGTAGGTGCCTTGGACAACCTCGTAAAAGGCGCAGCAGGACAGGCTGTACAGAACATGAATATTCACTTCGGCTGGCAGGAGTCGACAGGTTTGACACAGGCTCCAATCTTTCCAGCTTAATAAAATTTGCATTGCCCACCATTTATTGACACAAAAAACCAGCAGAGTTAGAATGAGTAATTCAATGAACTGTAGTTCAAGGAAATTTTTTCAAAATGCAATTTTCGAAATCCCTCACCCATAACCGACGATTCCCCCGACGCGCGAACGCGCTTGGGGATTGCTCGCACCTGTTGATTTAATACAACGCTGCCAGATCTATCCATCCCCAGGTGCCGCCTTCAGGACTTGGGGATTTTTCTTTGCAGCCGTATTGGATTTGAGGAGATACGAAATGAACTCATTCACCACCATCATCGATGCTCATGCCCTGGCAGTTCAGGGCAAGGTGGTTGAAGCACCGTTCAGTGGCAGCGTCACTAGCGCGAAAGGCTTCAAGGCCGCCGGAGCGCATATCGGCGTCAAGCGCAAAAGAAAAGACCTCGCTTTGATCTATAGCGAAGTTCCTGCAGCGGTCGCTTGCATGTTCACCACCAACGTGATGAAGGCGGCACCGATCCTCTGGAATCAAAAGGTCGTGGCGACATCGAATAAAGTGCGTGGCATCGTAATCAACAGCGGCAACGCAAACTCCTGCACCGGCAAAGAAGGTCTGGAAAACGCAGAGAGCATGGCAGCTACGTATGCGCAGTGCATCGGTGCCAAGAGCGAGGAAATTCTTGTCTGCTCCACCGGAGTAATTGGCGTGCAATTGCCAATGGAGATCATCACCAAAGGAATTATCAATACCTGTACTTCTCTGGAACATTCGAAGCTGGCAGGTCAGCTCGCCGCAGAAGCAATTATGACCACCGACACTTACACGAAACAGATCTCTGTCGAGTTTGAAGTTGGAGGCAAGCCAGTTGTCCTGGGCGCCATGGCCAAAGGCAGCGGCATGATTCACCCGAACATGGCCACCATGCTCAGCTTCATAACCACCGATCTCAACATCGCTCCGCACATGCTGGAGAAGGCACTCAAAGACAGTGGTGCCGATACCTACAACATGATCTCTGTAGACGGCGACACCAGCACCAACGACATGGTGGCAATCATGGCTAACGGTCTGGCAGGAAATGAAGAAATCGTGAGTGAAGACGCCGGCTACTTCACTTTTTGCGAAGTGCTGAAGAAGGTGAATACTCACCTGGCAAAAATCATAGTCCAGGACGGCGAGGGCGCCACCAAATTCCTGGAAGCTCAAGTCGAGAATGCACAATCGAAGGAAGATGCAAGACTATTGGCTCGCTCTATCGTCTCGTCCAGTCTCGTGAAGACTGCATTCTTCGGCGAAGATGCAAACTGGGGAAGAATCATTTGCGCTATGGGATACAGCGGAGCGAAATTCGATCCTGCTTGTGTATCCATCGCGCTAAAAAGTGCAGGCGGTACGCTGGAATTGTTAAAACATGGCGAGCCGGTTTGCGTCAATGAAATTCTGGCGAAACAAATTCTCGCCGAGAAGAACATCATCATTCATGTCGACATGAATTCCGGAAAAGAGGAAGCTACCGCGTGGGGATGCGATCTCAGCTACGACTACGTGCGGATTAATGGCTCTTACAGGACTTAGGTGACCGAAATGACACTGGCAACTTTTAAAGGCACGATCTTACAGGAAAACTACGACGCGCTCCCGAATTCAACGTTTGGATTGAGCACCGATGGTGATCCTGTTGTTGTTGTCAAATTTGGCGGCAACGCCATCATGAACGCCAAGGTTCTCGATCAACTGATCGACGACACCTGCTCTTTGATCAATCAGGGCGTAAGAGTCGTGTTGGTACATGGTGGTGGCACAGCGGTCAATGATGCTCTTTTAGTCGTCGGCAAAGAGACAAAAAAAGTCGGTGGCTTGAGAGTCACTGACAATCAAACCCTGGAAATCGCAGTTGATGTTTTCTCATCAATCAATGAAAGACTGACCGACCAATTCCTGGCAAAAGGCGCTCAAGCGCTCAGCTTTTGCTCTAAGGAGTTCAGTCCTTTCGTAAGCAAGAAAATGGAGTGCCGGGATGCACAGGGCAAGGACGTTGACCTCGGTTGGGTGGGTGAAATTGTGGACATGGATGCCACCAAAATTGACAGATGGCTCTGGGCTGGATGGATGCCTGTGATCTCGCCTTTCGGCAAAGATGAAAATGGGCAGCTCTACAACCTGAATGCCGACCATGCAGCACTGGCAGTCGCAACTTATTTGAATGCCGACGCGCTCATTTTTCTCACCGACGTTGCGGGTGTTTTGCGCGACGTTCAAGATCCTACATCAAGAATTGCGCATCTTACACCCGCGCAGGCACAACTTTGTTTGGAGGAAGGCTCGATATCCGGAGGCATGCTGCCGAAAATTAAAAGCTGCTTGCAGTGCCTGGATAAGGGAGTCGAGACAATCGCCATTCTCAACAGTTTCTCCCCTCATGCTCTGCTCAAGGGGTTCTCTGCACCGGACAGATACGGGACAGTGCTGACTCGCGCCAGTTAAATGCAGGGATCGCTGCACAGCTGTGCATAATTCAACAGTGTTTTGTTGGCCGGCTCGCCATAAGATGGCTTCATCAGAACCGGGAGTATGGCGATGCCACGATTTGAAAAAACAGACACCAATCCTGAAAGTATGCAGGCGTCCAGCGCCAATTCACCTTCACCTGTAGATTGGCTGGGTGCAAATTTTGTAAATCCGTTCGTCAATACCCTGTGTATTGAACCAGCTAATGCCGTTGCCTGGGCTGTCGATACGTCATCCGGGCAGAAAGAGGCACATCGATTAACGCCACTTCCTGTGCCTCGGCAATCTGCCAAAACAACTTTTCCGGAAGTGCTTTGCCAGGGCGTTGCCTCCGCAATGGGAAGTGTAATTCCTTATGCGCTGGCAGGCAGGCTTACCGGTAACACGATGAGATTTGCGGGTGCGACGCTCCAGGCAGAGGGTGTGCTGGCAAAATTTGCGCAGAGTGAAAAGGCGGCGCAAATTTTAGGCGGCGGAATTTATGATGGCATGAAAGAGACGCACGCAGGTGAAACACATCTGCGCAATGGTGCCGCCGGTGCAGTCAATTTTGCCATTCTCGAATATTGGAAGCGCGCTTCCAAATCAAGCACGCTGGGACGTGCTCTGGATCGCTTTTATGCAGGGATGTTCGGCGCGTTTGCCCACATCGCGGTGGCAAGGCCGGACGTTATGTGCCTCGATCGTAAGTCGAGTGACCTTGATATGGGCAGCGCAATACTGACCAATGGTTTGATGAATGCCCTCCTTCCGGGCACTCAAGAAGGAATTCGCCTTCTGCAAGATAAAGCTACCATTAAGATGGGGCTTGGCGTTCCAGTCGATCGCTATCTCAAGACTAGCAACCTGGCACGTCATGATTTTTCAGGCAAAAACGAAAGCAGTTTGCTCGAGCAAAACAGATGGGCACGAATTGAGCCGAACGCTCAATTCAGCAGCTATCAACATGGCAGTGACATGGTGTCGCTTAAAGGCGATGCTTGCAAATGGACGTTCCTGCACGAGTTGCAACACAGAAAGGAAGCACTTTCCGGCAAAGCAGAGCCCGGATTTGTTCGTGCCGCCAGTTTGCTCAGTAAAGACTCCGATCAGGCCTGGTATGTCTACAAATCTGTCAGGCTGGCGCAGGAAATTCGCGCGGAGCTGGCCAATTATCACAGGACAGCTCTGCCTAAATACTCGGATGCCGTATATGAACTCAAGATCAAGATTCCATACTCTGGTGCCGCCGGTGGTGTCCCATACATAACCATATGGCGGATTGAATTCAAAGAATTCATGCGCTCTAAGGGCAAGTATCGGCCGGAGCGCGATTTTTCAGTGCGTCATACCGATAGAGAGCTTGAGTCGGAAGCAAACAAATTAAATGTAAGACTTTCCGCAAGACAACCGTATGCGGCAGAAGCAATTTCTTCAGTGATGGCCAGACCTGATCTGAAAACCGAGCAAGTGACAAGAGTTTTTAAACATATAAATGAATTTCTGGATCCCCGTCAGGCTCATACGATTCTATTGCCGCTTGATAGACTGGCGATGCAGACTTTACGCCTGGCTGCCAAGCCGGAAAAAGTCGCGCAGGGTACCAACCCTACATGCGGTCCGGCCTCTGTCGAATACATAACCTATGTAAAACATCCCGAAAATGCTGCCGACCTGATTTCGCAGGTTGTGCGTCGGCATAAGTACGATTGTGCTGATGGTTCGTCGATAATCGTCAATGGATTGAATGTTTTACCGGAGCGTTATTGGCACAGGTCTTTTGCCAATCAGCTCTTCCAGACAACTGCGGTCAATGTGCACTGGCAAAGAAAGAACAACCTGGAGCCTTGGTTGACTAAAGACGATAGTCCAAACATCGACATCGCGCCTGGCAAAACAAGATATCAGAGATTGGCAACCACTCAGTTGAACGAAAGTCCTTATCGCTTAATTGATTACAGTAAAGAACCGCCAGCGCTGATTTACGACAGATTGCCGCCGGCATTGAAAGACGATCCGGCAGACCCTTTAATGAATCACGAAAGTCTAAACGATATCAACAACCAAATTAATGGCGCCGCTGGCGGTGCCGTGGCGCTTCCCTGGGATCTCTCTTCGCCTCAGCAGCTGAATTCTCTTCTTGCTGCCAGGCGGCTTACTGGAAAATTGCCGGTGATCACAGTGGTTGATAGCAAACACCCATTGTTCAGGGATGGACTGAGCGATCCAAGCGCCGGAAGCTGGCATTCTGTAGTCATAAAGTCATTCGACCCCATCGAGAAAGTCGTGTCACTGTTTAATCCCTGGGGAAACTTGATTGATAACGTAAGCATCAAACAAGTATTCGAAGCAAACAAAGAACAAAAAGTCACGGGCTCGCATAAGACCTTGTAATATTGAACAGCAGCATAAAGTAGGTTCAATTCTTTTGACGGAAATAGCTAATATCGGATGTATCAAGCGCCTGCAATTACCCGACGGCTGGACGGCTACTCGCCAGGTATTGGCACAATTCGGCAATAGCTATCTATATCACTACGGCAGGACCGACACGCTTGATATACAGCTGTCCATCTTTTACCGAGGGATGCTTGTTTCGTCGCTTTCCGGCAAAGCTTTCGAACGCATACTAAAGAAGGAGCCGCACGAACTCAGCGCAGAGACTGTATTGAGCATCAGCGAAGTGCTCGGTAACTGTGCCCAACCAGATCTTTACGAACTGGACAGGGCCAGAACGATAACTCTTGCAGACAAAAAAGTCATAGATGTAGAAGGCCGATTTGAGGAATTTCCCCTGGAGAATCGAACCATATTTATAAATGGCGGCAATGACGGCTGCGCGGTTTTGGAAATTATTTACTCCGGTCCTAAAGATCTTTTTTCAAAGCATGCGGCTGCAATAGACCACAGCCTTAAGACTATTGAATGGAAATAGCCGCCTAAAACTGTCTGGGATGACCGAAGCGACTGGTGACTGATTCAGCCGTGCTGAACAAATAGCCGGATGAATTGCGGTCGCTGAGAACAGCCGGTGCCATGTGAGTTGCCTGGCTGACCTGCATTTGCTGGTGCACTATTGGTGGCAGTGCAGGAGGTTGTGCCCTGGAGGCAGCCACGGCATTGCCGACATGTCCAAAAATGAACATCAAAATCATCAGACCGAGACCACCGGCGGCGACTATTCCTCCGCAGATTAGCTCCTCGTACTCTTGCAAATTCACTTAGCTGTCCTTTTATTTCGGTTGAGAGTGCAGATGATTGGCAATTTTCAATCTCGAAAGACTGCCAATGACAGTCCCAACAAGACTTTTGTCTCCAGGCAGGTTGCTTGTCAATTGCATTGCCTGCCGTTTCTTCACCCATGCCCAACGCTCGAGCCAGTGACGAGTATATGATAATCTCGATAGCACCAGCCGCATAGGCTTTGCAACGCAGTGAAACTGAAATTTATCATATTGAGGGGATAGAATAGAGTTCATGGTCAAACTTCCCGCTCGACTTCTTGCAGTTTTCGCCCTTGCCGGGCTGGTTTTAGGCATAGTCGGGCTGTCGAAAATTGGCTCCACGCCTGCGCAAGACGTTGCACCCCCCGGCGGCAGCTCGCCGCCCTCGGCCGGAGGAGTCCCGGACGGCATCCCTGGAGCCAGCTCCGATGGCAGCTCTGGTTCTGGCAGCTGGTCCAGCTCGTCCGGTCCGGACCAGCCCGTGAGCAGTGTGGTAAATTCCACTGAACCCGCATTCGAGTGGACCCTGGAAAGAATGCTTCTTGCTACCCCGATGCCGATCACTCGGCAAGAGCGCGATTTCCTCTTCAAACATCCCGCCCTCGAAAAGATCAAAGACTGGACTCAGGAGCAGTTCAATTCATATGTTTCGTCAGATCTCGGCACTCGCCAGGCCGCTCAAGAAGGGGTTCGCTGGCGCGAACTTGTAGTGATGCTGAAAAAGCAGCAGTCTGCGGCAGCAAGCTTCTTGAAAAAGAAGCCCGGCAAGAAGGATCCGATTTTGCCCCAGTCAGGAGCCAGCCATCTCGATACAGCCGACTGGGAGCAGTTTCAAAAGTCCATGCAAAATGACCCCAGGACTGCGTTTGCGAAAATGAAAGAATGGCGCCAGGCGATTGCAGTTCTGGCATCATCTGTCGAGAGCATGCGGAAAGAAGCGGAGAAAAAGGGGCTGGCCGACCGCTTTAACGACGCCATCAGTGCTTCCGACTAATAGCTCGCCAGTTTTGGATAAGACACGACGGCGCCGAACATACCGACTTAATGGACCAGCATAGTCCATTCCATGATCACAATCAGTGTCACGGCTATTGAAGTGAAGGCAATCCAGCCGGCCATCTTGCCTGGAGCTGTGCGCAAGGCAAGAAACGCCAGTCCGGCAATTGCCATATTCGCCAGAGCGATGAGCTTACTTTCCGTCGGATAAAGCGTCATCGCCTGAAAAACCTTGTGCATCACATCCGGTGCCAGCTCATAAATTGCACTAACGC
>JADZFV010000050.1 GCA_020854255.1 Candidatus Melainabacteria bacterium
CCTGCGATACCAGCGATTTCAGGCGCGTCGCATCGATTTCATATTCAGGCGAATACATTACGGGCTCAAAAGTGGCATATTTGCGCCGGGGCAGATCCTTGGCGAAGGGCGGCGTGACGGCCGCTCTGAACGTATCGCCGTTCAAGATCATGTGTGTGCCTTTCGACTCTTTGGGAATGCCCAGAAAAACAGCCGGGCTGTTTTGATCTAAAGACAAAATTGCTCTGGCCGACAGGGCTGCCGCCCTCACTTCCTTGCCTGCATTTACCCAGATCAAGTCTGTTTTTGATGCCACATAACCAAAGATGGCGCAAAGCGCTATTGCCACTGCTGATGACACCATAAACAGGGCCCGGTCAAGTCGGTCAGTTTCCTGCTTCTTGTTTTGAAACAAACCGGCTGCCAGAGCTGCAGCCACAGGCATCGTGAAAAAGAAAAGAAAACGCGCGCCTTCCAGGTTGCATCCGATGCCCCACAATTTATATATGGGCAAGAGCGTAGTGATAAACCAACCGGTGAGAAACAGGAAAAACTTCAAGGGCACTTGCCGCGCCACAAGGCGAATGACAAATATTGTCCCCAGAACGGCATACAAAACAAGCAGTGACAGCGAGATCAATTCACTTGCTTGAAAGTGCTCTTGCACAAGGGGAAAGGCAATTCTCTCCAGCGTGTCCAGGTCGAGCCACCGGCTGAGCGCGTTTTTCTCCTGGCTGGCACCAAAACCGGCTACATAGCCCCCGATCAATGTGCCAAGGGCAAGAAAACGCACTACGAAGTATCCCAGTGTGGCAGCCAGATATGGACAGGCGAAGGTAAAACCGCGGCGAATAGACTTTTCACCGCTTTCAGGTTGATAGAGCCAGCCGGCTAGAAATGCGATTACAGGAATGCCGATCGCCATTTCCTTGACCAGAAGTCCCGAGATAAATGCTGCTATAGCAAGCCCCGTGATTCTCCTGGACTTTTTTTCCAATGATGCGAAGATCAGAAGAAAGGACAGTAAGTAGAAGAACGCACAGACTATATCTACGCGGCCTAAGACCCAGGAGACGCTTTCGCAGTGAAGCGGACTGACAGAAAAAAATACCGCCGCCGCAAGCGCCGTCAGCCTGTTTCTTTGCCTGCTGTTGCTTACGCCCAGTTTCAAAACGATCAGATAAAGCAGCGCAGCATCCAGAAAGTAAAAGAGCAGATTGGTTGCATAAAAACCGGCAGCATTTGTTTTCCAAATGACGAAATCAAATAGAAGCGAAAGCAGAAGAAAAGGCCGATACACGCTCATTGCCGGAATTTGCATGTAATTGCCCGTGAAATTCGCCAGTAATAGATCGAGATTTCCAGAGCAGATGCGGTGCAAATAGTGTATTTCGCCGAAGTCATCGGCAAGAAAATAACTGGTGATAGTGCGCCCGAAGACAGAAATAACGATAATAAGAATCAGCAGAATGTCTAAGTAAATGCTGATGGGCGCGCTTCTTTGATAATCAGCCGATCTCTGAGCGAAACTTTCAGTTTGCAGAGTGTTTGACATTTAAGAGTGCGTGCCTTAATTGGCTTGATTAAGCGAGTCTTACCACAACGCAATTGTAGCAATAGCCTTCTCAAAAGGCTTTGGAGCCTGCGATAATGAGGGGACCTAAGTTTTTGATAGCCGAAAGTAGAGAATTCCCCTCGACTGAATTGAGACTTGATTAAATTTATTTGTACCGGAGCTGATCCAGTAATTCTCTTCTTTGGTGATGTGAATTATAGAAGTGGCAGAGTATCCTCTAGTTTCTATCATAATGCCGTACTTCGATCACGTGGATTACCTGCTCGAAGCAGCGCTATCTGTTGCGAAACTCGACTATCCTCAACTGGAGCTTCTGGTTGTAGATGACTGTGCGCCTGTTAAGCGCGCTCGCGATGTTTTGTCTAATTGCAATATTGAAAACCTGCGTTTTGTCGAGCACGAGAAAAATCTTGGGCATGTCGCCGCAAAAAATACAGGAATAAGAAATTCTCATGGCGAATTCATTTTGCCTTTAGATTCCGATGATTTGCTTTGTGAAAATTATTTGCAAGAAACAATTGCGCCGTTCAAAGACGAAAAGGTAGGCATCGTTATCACAGATGTAAGCATGTTTGGCGAGATGAGTTACAAATACACTCCAGCCATGACTAAGCAAGACTTGGTAAATCAAAGGACTCCTTCAAATACTTTTGTGGCGCGGCGCAGTCTGTTTTCAAGGGTCGGGTATTACGATGAGACCTTGTCGTTCGGTGACGAGACGGATTTTTTGTTGAGAGTGCTCGAGGACGGCTGGAAAATCGAGCATGTTGCCCAACCGCTCTACTTGTACAGGAAGCATGAAAACGGATTGTCTCGCCAGGTTTCCTACATAAAGATGCTGGAAGACCTCATTGATCGTCATCCTGAAACTTTCAAAGAGTTTGTAAAAGAAGCTCTTCTGTATAGAGAAAAACGATATTGGTCGCAGAGCGATGCCGATAGCTCGCTTACAGCAGAAGCGCAATCACCTTGCCATTCGGATGTTGGTTGGCGGCAATACGCATATTTGCATACCGAATTTCATAAGCTTCTTAAACATTATGAGGATTCGCAGGCAGAAGTGGCAAGACTTTCCAAGGAGCTAGAAGGCTTGGCGAATAACAGGTATTTTCGACTGCGCGGAGCAATTACAAAAGGGCTTTCTGCTTTCAAAAAGCGCAACTCAAGCGGAAAGACATAACTCCCTCAATTTTGATAAGCTTTCTTCATATGCCTGTTTACCAAGTTCCAAAAGATGAGGAGAGACAGATTGCCCCACCGCCTCTAGGTTCGTCTGGATTTTGCCGCTGAGAATTGCTTCTGAATAATCCCCAATTACCGGCATCCCTGTAGCCTTATGAATTATATACTCATTGCTGAAGGCGTGTTCCAGAGAAAGCTCCCTATGCAAAAGGGCAAATACTGATTCGGTCTTATTCAATAACTCGTCGTAGGTCAAAACAATTGGAATGCGTGAAGGCGGAATCATTGATGCAAGCTGCTGCATTTTATGAAGTCTTTTTTGATAATACTCGAGTGCTTCATTCTCTCCTCCTTTGAAATTTTCCAGTAATTGCGGAAAAATTTCGGCATACATGCTGGTGATGCTGGGAATTGAGCGTTCTGCATTCCGGACCAGGAAGATACAGCTGACGTCCGCTCTTTTGAGAAGGTTTGTCTCAATGAAAAGCTCATCCTGAACAATTTTGTCCATCACATACTTTTCGTTAAGCCTGCGTTTCTCGAAAAAAGTGGAAACTTTCGAAAGCAGCCGGTCAAAAGAAGCTTCGCTGTCGTACACCGTCTTCGTTTCACCGTATCCAATGATTTCAGGGTTAGAGTTGAGTAAATGGGCAAGCAATGAGGAGCCCGAGCGCATGTGTGCAAAGACGAACAGATACCTGAATGGTGGGCGAAACGATTTAAGCCAGAGGCTGTGCAATTCTGGGTTCATCTAAGGGCGTTCCTTGCGTTTGGCTGCTTTAGCGTTGCGAATCTTTTTCAGCCAGTGAGACACCCTGAATCGGAAAGAGTGAACAAAGAGTAGATCATAAAGCCATTGCTCCAAGCCGCCTGGTAGGGACCGCAGCAGGTCTAAGCTCCTCTCCATCTGCATGATTCTAGCGGCGCGTGGTGGAGCGATTTTGTATTTTTCAATGCACTCCGCGTACATTTTGACAAGTAGTGCTCCATTCTCTTTGCGAGAATGATTGGCGAGGATGTATTCTCGCGCTTTAGTGCCGAGAGTTTGGCGTTGCTTTTCGTCTTGCAAGAGAGTCACCAGTTTTTCGGCCACCAGAGTTGCTGAGAATTCCTTGGGCGTAAGCAGAAATTCTCTGTCTTTGAGAAAATCCAAATTGGTAAATTCTACCTCTGCGACAATCGGTCTGCCGCAAGCAAGCGGTTCTAGAACCGCATATGGAGCCAGATCTTGCCAATCCAGTATCAGCCCGCACCAACTGCTGCGCCACAAACCTGGCATCAAAAGTCTCGACATATTATGGTTTATGACCATATCGCAAACAATTCCAGCTGCTGCGAGCGCTTCCTTCGTTTTTCCTTCGCTGCTTTCGGAATAGATGTCGTGGGCGACAATCGTCAGCCAGAGATCCGGAATTTTCTCTTTGACGCGAGTGATTACGTCGCTGACCAGATTTTTGTATTTTTCATTTCCGATAGAAGTATGGACAAGCAGGGACGGTCTGTCTTGAGTATCTATGGCTAGCAATCCTTGCGGGGAAAATGAATCAGTGTCCAGCGAGTAATTCAGCTGTCCGGAATTTTCTGTTTCATTTGCTAGTTGAGCATTGCCGATAATGGTTTGTGAACTGGCGCAATTGCTTGTTATCGACCGGAGCGAATTGATCAATTGCTGTTCGAACTTAAATACGGATTCACCGATGGAAGCTAATTCCTTTTCCAGAAATTCAGGCGAGCGATCGTGCACTCTGGCAACCACTGGACAATCTGACAGAAGCGAGGGAATCAGGCTTTCGGCTGAAAATCCAGATGCGTCAACGACGTCGTATTCAGTGTTCTTGCTGGCACGCAAGAAGGCTTCCCAGAAAGCCATGTTTATGTTCATCAAGAGTCGTGCTTTGGGCAATGAATGAGCGATTATGCTGTCACTAGGTCCGTATTTTGGAAGTGAGATACGGATTACTTTCATGCCGTCTTGATAGGTTTCACCTGCACCTAATTTGTCTGCGCAAGCGATCACTTCGACCTGGTGCCCCCTTTCCGCCAGCTCGAGGGCCAGTTCCATAGAATCGCGACCGGGGCCATACCAGCCAAACTCGGGCGGGAAGTGCGGCGTAATCATGCCGACTTTCAGAGGTCTCTTACTTGCCATCGGTTAGTTTCTAGCTATGAGAATGTCGTAGATTTCGGCTTGAGGCAAAAGAAATTTTTTCCTTATTTCAAAGGTGTTTTTGTCCACGATCGCCACCTGTGCGCTGGCAATCCGATCGGCTCCAAAACCTACGTCCGTTCGGTGCCTG
Organism: Candidatus Melainabacteria bacterium; assembly: GCA_020854255.1. Taxonomy (GTDB): domain Bacteria; phylum Cyanobacteriota; class Vampirovibrionia; order Obscuribacterales; family Obscuribacteraceae; genus QKMZ01. The sequence continues at coordinate 5,035 of JADZFV010000050.1, forward strand.
AGGCTGCTCAATCCGACGTACATAGTGTCGTCAGTAAGAGCCAATCCACGTGGAAAGCTTCCAGGAAATGAGATCACTTTCCTTTCATCTCCTTTGTTGCAGATGACGCCTTCGCTCCTGGAATCGCAAACGTAGGTGGTGCCGTTCTTATCGCGCCTCGGAGTATGGGGCGCCGAATACCCATTTGAGATGATCTCTTGTGTTTTGACGTCGAGAATAATTCCTGCCCCC
>JADZFV010000051.1 GCA_020854255.1 Candidatus Melainabacteria bacterium
CCGAAGCTGAAAAGAGCGAAAAGACTCGTTGACAATCCGCATTTCGACAGGCATCTACAAGCATCCGGAGTCTCCTGCGCCGTATGCCACGTACGGCAGCATGAGCGTTTCAGCGATCTGGAGGCAATGGAAGGGCAGGAAAGCAATTGTTCTCAAAAACTCCAAAACGATCAGTTTAGTTTTGATGCGCCAGTCAGTCCGGAAAAAACTGTCGCTGCCAGATCGTCAATGACTGCCGCGCAAAGCGCCCGCCTAACAGAGCAGCGAAAGCCTCATGGTGGCGCTTCCCACACGTCAGCCTTTTTAGACTCGAAATTCTGTATTCGCTGCCATCAGTTTGACCCCGAGGACAAGCGGCTGAATGGAAAGCTTTTGCAGGATACTTTTCAAGAATGGAAGCGCAGTCCCTACGCCAAAGCTGGGGTAAGTTGCCAGAATTGCCATATGCCTGAAGGCAGGCATCTATTTCTGGGGATACATGATTCGCAGATGGTGGCGCGGGGTGTAAATGTAGATTTGAGTGTTTTACCCGTCGCCGAAGGCCAGGCAGGCAGAGTAAAAGCCTTGCTAAAACTGACAAGCAGCCATGTCGGCCATCTCTTTCCCACTTATTCGGTGCCCAAAGTTTTTCTCAAAATGGAGTTGCTCACAAAAGACAAAGTGCCGATTGCCGGCACGCTGCGGCAAGCAATTATTGGACGAGACATTGATATCGACGTAAGCAAAGAGTATTTCGACACCCGGCTGCCCCCCGGTCAATCCAGAGTGCTGGAAGCAATTTTTCAAGCGCGGTCGGACTGTCAATTGCATGCCTGGGTAGAGGTCCATCCCGATGATGAATACGAGTATGTTCACGAAAGCTGGCTTAAGGACACGGATCTCTCGCCCAGGCAACGCCAGTTGAAGGAAATTGCTTTAGCCCGGACTCGAAATTCCTGGTTCAGGATTTTCGACCGCACAGTAGATCTGCTGCACTAGAGGTCCTCACTTTTCCATCTTTGCACTGGAATTCACGAGACCGCCTCCCGTCTAGAGGATGCCACTGCCGGCAGTGCGGAAAGCCGCTTTCAGGCCGCGCAACCTCCACTGCACCAGTCGTCCCGGGAAATTATCGAGATGCTCTGGCTGTGCCCCGCCTGGTTACCTGGCGGTGTCCACTATGATCAGCAATAGTGTCGATGATATCCTTGCCAGAACAGGCAAGTATCGGAGATTATCGTGGTTCGTTCTGGGCGTTGAAAGATGACACCGCCGGTGGTTCAAGGTCAATGCACGGTCCAATTTGCAGGCTAAGGTGCGGCAGTGGACGACAGATCATCGGGAAAATTGAAAGCGCCAGGCATAAACGAGATCACTGTTATCTCAGCAACGGCTGCGCTTTTTGTTTTGGTATGGCTCGTCTATGACCGGGTAATCGGCACTGGAGGATGGAGAATCTACCAGGGCCAGTTCAGGCAATTACAGCGGGAAAAACTGAAGGTAAAGCTGAAAAACGCCGAATCCAGGCAATCCACCGCATTGAAAAAGCTTGCTCACGCGCCGGTTAACGCTGATTTCTCCAGGGATGAATCGACATTGATCGATTCTCTGAAAAGGCAAGTCAATGAGGTAGACTCCAGACCAGCAGTCATAGAGGAGATAGTGGTAAGCGATCTCCACGGACGCCATGTGGATCGCTGCACGACTTGCCATCAGGGTATTGAGCGCGCGGAGTTTTCCGGCGCTTCCAGACTGGTCTTTCGCGCGCACCCAGATCTGGATGGACTATTGAAGCACCACCCTGTGGCAAAGTTTGGCTGTACGACCTGCCATGAGGGACAGGGCAGCGATCTAGACGCCAGGCACGGACCGATATTAAAAGGCAGGATGGTGGAGTCCAGCTGCGTGCGCTGCCATGAAAACGCCCCGCTTCTTACGGGTGCGTCGACGGCTGCCGAGGGCGCTCTTCTGTATCAGAGCAAGGGCTGTTATGCCTGCCATCAGGTCGACGGGTCGCCATACTTGACTGCAAATCTGGGTTTTGTCGCTCCAGACTTGAAAAGCATCCGCTCCAAAGTCCAGCCGCAGTGGCTGGCCACATGGATCCGGTCACCCAGGAAAGTACACCCGCGCACGCTGATGCCTGAGTTTGGCATAAAAAACGCCGGCTTGCCGGACCAGGAATCAGTGCAGCTGGCTTCTTATTTGCTCAAGGTGTCAGGCGATGCACCTCTATCTGCCCAGGCAATTGTCTATGGAAGGACGAACCAGGCGACGCCCCTGAGTGTTGCGCGCGGAAAAGAACTTTTCGAAAAACGCGGCTGTCTCGGCTGCCACGACCTGGGCAAAAATCGCACTGCCGCGCCCAGGCACAGTTCGCTCGATGGAATTGGCAGCAAGGTGTCGCGGCAATGGCTCTATTCGTGGATTGAAGATCCACAAAAAATGTCTGCAAACACCCTGATGCCAAAATTCGCGCTCAAACCGGACGAGATAGCCTGCCTGGCGGACTTCTTGAGCACAAAGAGAAAAGACAAGCTCGAATATGTAAAGTGCGATTCGGGCGATATGACGCTTGCTGCGAATATCGAGGCGGGCAAAAAGCTGGTCGGTCGGTACGGCTGCTACAACTGTCACTCCATACCCGGCTTCGAAAATAACAACCAGAAAATTGGACCGGCGCTCACCGATTTTGGAGCCCGTGATCCGATCGCTTTTTCCTGGGGCAAAAAGAAAAATGTCGTGCCCAGAAAGGAGCGAAATTGGTATACCTGGACGATCGCCAAGCTCAAAGACCCGAAGGTGTTTGAGACCAGGCGTATCAAAAAAATCATGCCGCATTTTGAACTGACGACGCAAGAAATTGACAAAATCGTCGTGTTTCTTAAGAGTCTCACAGGCCATCAAACTGTTAGCAGCCAAAATCTCGCACGTATAAAGCCCGGGCAGGCCGATTCAATTGCCGGAAGGCAGCTCATCTATCAGTACGGCTGCACAGGCTGTCATTCGATGTATGACGAAACGGCAAGAGCGCCAAGCGAGGACAAGAGCCTACCCTGCCAGCTGCGTGGGGGCGCGCTGGCGCCCAATCTCAGCGGCACAGGCGCCCGCGTGCGTTCGGATTGGCTTTTAGCCTTTCTTGAAAAGCCGTACAAGATGCGCCCGTATCTCACGACCTCCATGCCCACCTTCCATTTCCGCAACCGAGACGATCGTACTCTCGTGAGATATTTCCAGGCGACCGCAAACTCCGCAGCGCATTTTGAGCGCGGGGGTCAGCTAGAAAGAGCAGCAACGGCAAATGCCGAAGCCGGAAAAAAAATTTTTGCAGGGCACTTGTGCGCTTCCTGTCACCAGTTAAATGGCAGGCAGCTTCCAGTTGCAAGCAAACTGCGCTGGTATCACAACATGCAATTCGCCCGGCGGATGGCGCCTGATCTGGCCGATGTAAAAGAGAAGTTGCGCAGGGACTGGCTGGTTCGCTTTATCGAGAATCCTCCCCTGCTCATTCCTGACACAACCATGCCATACATGGCGCTTACAAGCGAGGAAGCCGCCGCGCTTGCAAGTTATCTGGACAGCGCCTTTCCAAAGACTGTAAGCAAGACCGCCAACTGAAACGGAGTGGAGTTTTGTATGGACCCAAACTTGAATGAATGGCTCAATTTGACGCTCAGGTGGTTTCACCTGATCGCGGGCATCATGTGGATTGGCAGCTCCTTCTTTTTCGTTTGGCTCGATAGCAATCTAGAAGCGCCAAAAGGCGTGGATTCCACAAAGGCCAGCCTCGAGGGTGAACTCTGGATGGTCCACAGTGGAGGGTTCTATGAAGTCAAAAAATGCAAACCTGGACCCGGTGAGATGCCCGAGCATTTGCACTGGTTCAAGTGGGAGGCGACCTTCACATGGATAAGCGGATTCTTGCTCCTGTGCCTTGTCTATTACTTGAGCAACGGCATTTACCTGATCGATCCCCAGGTATCAAACCTCAGCGCTGGCGCGGCGACATTAGTGGGTCTGGCGTGCCTTACCGGCTCCTGGTTTGTATATGATCTGCTCTTTCAGTCACCTCTGGCCAAGAACGGCAAGGTGGCAGCGGCCATTTCGCTTATGCTCCTGTTTGCATTGATTTACGGTTTGTGCCATGTATTCAGCGGACGGGGCGCCTTTATTCACCTGGGGGCGATATTTGGCACCATCATGGTGCTTAACGTCTGGGTGCGCATTTTGCCTGCTCAAACACAAATGATTGACGCCACCAGACGCTCTGAGATGCCCGACTTTAACCTGGGACTTGAAGCCAAGCGACGTTCAATGCACAACAGCTACATGACCTTGCCTGTCCTGTTTATGATGATCAGCAACCACTATGCGGCTCTCTATGGTGCCGAGCTCAACTGGCTGGTACTGGTCTTGCTGGTTGTTGTTGGTTCATGTGTTCGTCACTACATGATAGTAAAACACGGTCAGGCCGCATGGGTATTGGCTCCGGTGATAGTATGCCTGGTTGCTCTATGGGTATTGACCAGTCCGAAGCCCGTTGACTCCCAGTCTTATGCACCCTCACGTGTCACTCCATCGCTAAAAACCACCCAGGAGATCATCTCTCGACGTTGTCTTGCCTGTCACTCGATAAACCCTACCGATCAAGACTTCCCGGTTGCCCCTGCCGGAATAACCTTCGACACCCCGGAATTGATAGAAGCATACGCCGACCGTATCAAAGCGCGGGCCGTGGTTTCCAAGACAATGCCATTGCGAAACAAAACTGGCATTACCACTGAAGAACGTGTTCTTCTGGGCAAATGGCTGGAGACGATTTCACCAATTGAAGAGTGATCTCGAAGCGTTGATTTCTCCTAAAGAAAAAACAGATTGAAAGTTGTGTACACCTGAGGGGCGCTATCGCAAGCTTTTGCGGCTACCAGGCCCGGCGCAGCCATGTGAAGCTCAAGGCTGCTATCCCGGTAAGCAAGATAAACGTCAAAAGAGTGGCTGGAAAAGTGGCGGTATCAGTCACACCCGATAGCAAAAAAGCAGTCTTTACAGATGAAGGCATCACCATCCAGTAGTACAGGTTGAAGCTGGCCGCCGTGAGTGCAAGGTCGATACGCCTGCCGGTTGAAAGAGGACTGATTTGCTTTTTATAGAAAATACGCCGGATGATGGAGCTTGCTGAATAGGATAAGAGCATAGCCACGGCAAAAGTTGCGTAAGAAATGCAAGCGCCGGCAAGACCTGAAATTCTGAGCTCGGCACTTGAGCTGTCCAGAAGCCAATAAGCTATCAGAAAACCTGGAAAAGAATTGATCAGTGCGCGCAAAACTCTTCGCGGCCGCCACCGCACATTAGATGGGCGGGACTTCCCGGCCGCCCATCCGATTTTCAAGTCCAGGCAATGCCTCGTGCAGCCGTTACACAGCACTTGTGGTTTGCTTTCGGGGACTTTATCGGCGCACAGCGTATTGTCTATGTACAGAAAAGGGCTCACGGCATAGAGATTTTCCACCGGGTACACCGGACAGACGGAGCTGCACCAACCGGACTTGAGTGGCAGTGCCAGCCCCATCAGGAAGGCGGCAGCCATCAGTGCCAGCAGCAACGCCAAAAGCGCCCGGGCGTCAGTGTTAAATAAGAAAATGCGAGCGGGCACGATGGCCACGAGCAAGAAAATCGCTGCATGGGTGCCATAGCGTGAGAGCCAGAGGTGCAAGCCTGGATTTGCAAGCTTGAGCCTGCGTTGCGCCGAACTGGCGGATGTTCGATCAACTTGAGTTCTGAGGACATGACCAGCAAGGTTAAGAAATGCCAGTGGGCAAATGTTTCTCCAAACCGATGGCATGACTAAGAGAATCACCGGCACAAGAGGAACTATGAGCTTCCAAAAGACAGTGACAGGAGTAATTCTTCCAAAAGCAACAGGCAACGTCTCGGAAAAGCACAACAAATACAACAGGGCCAGCAACACTAAGAATGCAACAGCCCGCAATACACCGGCTGTCGCACGCCAAACTCGAAAGCCGGTCCTTGATTTTTGCATTTGGCACCCCGGCGCTACACTGCTTTTCAATTTGCTGGAGCAATGGGGATGCTCGCAATTCCCATTGATTAGATTCTTCCGGAGATTTCCGTGATACTTACATACCGGCAATCGAGATCACAAAGTCGGTAGAATCCCGTATTTTATTCTATCTGAGAAGGCAGCAGTCGGGTGGTTTTGCCACCATAACAAGACAGAAGCAGCAATTTCTTCTAGTGTTAGACTAGTACTTCGACAATCAACAGGCTATACGCGCCCGGCCCTTAGTAATGCGCCATTCAATGAACGGGGAAATCACATCAGGTAAATAGGTGCCAGAGCCTTTTCTTTTAGTGAGGTCAATCAGTGAGAATCATAGTTTTGGGCGGCGGATTACAGGGGCGGGTAATCGCTCAAAACCTGTCCGAGCGCCATGAAAATCCGACTATCTTGATTGGCGACATTCAAAGACCTCACGTCCTTCCTCAGAATGTCTCGTTTAAGCAAGTGGACGTTCTGGACATGGGGCAGGTAAAGGAGGCAACCGCGGGCGCCGATGCGGCAGTCCTGGCTGTCCCCAGCTCGATCGCCAGGCAGGCGCTTATTAATCTCATAGAGTCGGGCGTTCCGGTAGCCGATGTTTCATTTACGCCCGACCCGCCGCTTGATCTCGACCAGGCGGCAAAGGAAAAAGGCTCCTGCTGCGTAGTCGATTGCGGTGTTGCGCCGGGATTGAGCCACATACTTGTAGGCGGCGCCCACAAACAGCTCAATGGTCTCGATGAAATACAGATACTGGTTGGCGGCATGCCGATTGAGCCTCCTTCCGTTTTTTATCACGCAGTCTATTTCAACCCGCGCGACCTGATTGCCGAATACATTCGCCCGGCGCGCGCCCGCGAGAACGGCTCGGACACAGGCGACGCACCTCTAAATGCGGCCGTGCATCAGGTAGAAGACACAACCGGCAGATTTGAGGCGTTCTTGAGCGACGGGTTGCGAACACTCTTGACCAGTTATCCTGATACACCTGACATGTGGGAGCGAACGCTTAGATGGCCGGGACATCTGGACACAATGAAGGTTCTAAACGATCTGGGCTTATTCGAACCTGGAACAATAGCCGACACCACAGCCGATACCATAGAGAAGAGATTCCCCGGTCGCCTGCACCCTGATTTCATTCTTATGAAAGTCACATGCAGAAAGGGAAAACGAAAGTTGAGCTGGCGCCTGTTCGACAGACTGACTGACGAGCAATCGGCGATGAGCCGCACTACTGGATACACGACCGCGGCCATAGCAATGCTTTTGGCACGCCAGAAATTTACTGAAGCCGGCGTCCATGCTCCTGAAAAACTGGGCGAGCACTCCCACCTGGCTCAAGAGATATTTGACGATGTAAACGCGCACGGGCTTAAAGTCGAACAATTGACTGAGAATTCCTGAGCGGCAAAATCGCCTGACTTGGTGATGTTTTGGCGGTGGTCTGTGCCGCCGCCAACCCCACCTGGGGGGTGGCTTGTCACTGCCCCGTGGTCGCCACTACGCTTATCGAGCCGGTTTTTATGGTTCGGGCAGAATAAAATACTTGGAGAGACGCACCGATGTTGCATAAACAATTCGATTCGCGGCTTGTTGCAAGCCTTGTGGCAATTTCATTTGCAGGCGGCACTTTACCGGCAGGCGCGGAACCGACGTCTACCCAGTCGGCCCGCTGCCAAGCTGGCACAGACATCAGCTGTCAAGTCAACGAAGGAAAGTTGCTGATTGCCAACCACGGATGTGCGTCGCCAAGCGTTGGCGCCGTGGACCTTTTGGGGACGCAGCCCGCCGGCCCCGGCAGCGAAGCGCTTACTGACAGCCTCTGGGGAAATCTCATTTTGCAGATGGCATATGCCAGAGACAGCCAGTTGGGACGCGGTGCAAAAAAATTGAGGCTTACGGACAACCTTACACTGGCCAGCATCTATGGCATTTCTGGCGTCAGCCTGGCACAGAGCATTACCAGTCTGGCCACCCTCAATCAAAATTCTGGACAGGGGGGTGGTCTTCCATCTATCCAGCAACCGGAGATGGTAGCGGAAGGCGGTGGCGCAGAGGCAGCGGGGGAAGCTGCACATCATCACGACACTCAAAGCACAGCAGGCAAGCACAGCGATCATAATGACAGCGTCGCACCAGGAGTTCTGGGATTGATTGCCAGCGGTTCTACGATAGTGGCGCTCGGATTGCGCTTTTATTTTGGGCATCGCTACTCAAAACAGATCAAGAAAAGACAGCAGACAATTAAGGCGAGAGTCGAGGCGATTCTGACCCGGCTTGAAAAAGGCGAATCTCCAGAACAACTTCACGGCGAGCTTGAGCCGCTCATTGGCGAGCGGGCCGCAAAAGAGTTCGGTCAATTGTGGAGAGCAAGCCATCAAGTTGCTGCCGCTGGTGCCAGCGGATAGTCGCTCTCTTTTGAATCACAGTACACAGAGAAGCTCTCTACTCATTGCCTAAGACGTTCACTAAAAGGAGACCCCGGCATTAAGGGCGGGGTTTGACTCAGGCAGCCCGGCGATCTTGAAAGAACCTGTGCACTTTGCCACCGGAAACGGTGACGAGCAGGTTGCATCGCGAATCAAAAGAATCCTTGCGTTCTTTGGTGAGCGCAATAATACCGAAGCACTGAGGTAGTATTTTGACTCCAGACTCATTCAGAAAAGCAGGTAGCGGGTAATATCATGATTACAGACAAGACCATGCCAGCGAATCAAGATAGTTTGGCGCGCGAGCAGAAATTGGTTCATCTGCTCATGACATTCCTGAGTACGGGTTTGTTCTTTATGGTCCTGCCAGGAACATTTCTTGGCGTGTGGAACCTATTTTCAATCAGCGCCGCGCAGTCGCAGGAGTCCGCTCAGGCAACCTGGATTCAAGCTCACGGGCATGCGCAGATCTTTGGATGGATTGGCTGTTTTATCCTGGGAATAGGCTTTTATGCTATTCCAAACTTGCGGCGTGTAGCGGTCTGGTCCTACTGGGAAGGATGGCTAATCTGGAGTCTGTGGTCAACCGGCGTCGGCTTACGCTGGATTGCCAATGTTTATCTATGGCAGTGGCGAATGTTGCTGCCTCTCTCGGCAGTGCTCGAAATTGCCGCAGTAGTGATTTTCCTCATTTGTTCGATGCGCGGCCATCAACTGAAGGGATCTGCAAAACGCAGGCCCGAGATATGGGCAATTTTCGTGATCGCTGGAACCCTGGGACTGCTTGCCGCTACTTTTGCCAATGCCCATGAATCTTTCATGCAGACGATTAAGGGTGCAACACCGGCAATTCCCAATCACTACAACAGTATTCTTTTGACTCTGTCAATCTGGGCATTTCCCGTACCGATTGCCTGGGGATTTACCGCTCACTGGATGCCTGTTTTGCTGGGTTTGAGACCCTCCAAAGAAAAGCTGATGGTGATTGCGCTCGCCGCTCTCATTGCAGGCAATATTGCGGCTCTATTTCAGGCGATGGCGGCAAGCTCATTCATCCTTTTGACGAGCGCCATTCTCATGATTGTTGCCCTGAGAATTTTTGAAAAGCCCGACAAACCCGCAAAAGTCCAGGGTGTGCATAGAAGTTTTCCCACATTCATGCGCATCGCCTATATCTGGCTGCTGATCGCTGCACTGCTGCTGGTTTGGGCGGCACTGGAGCCCGGCTCAACTGGAATAGGCGGGGCCGGCCGACACGGCATCACGGTTGGTTTTTTGATGACCATGGTCTTTACGGTTGCACCACGAATGATACCGGCCTTTCTGGCAAGAAAAAAACTTTTCAGCCAGAAGCTTATGCTCCTGGCGTTGCTTTCAACAAATATGGGATGTGTCATGCGAGTTTGCTCGGAAATCATCGCCTATCAGCACAGTGCGTCTTGGGCGTGGCTAATTCTGCCGCTATCGGCAACACTGGAGCTTTTGGGAGTGGTCCTATTCACGATAAACATGATCGGCACCTTCAGACAGCCGCACCTGCTTGATTCCGGGTCGGCAAAGGCGGGTATGCCCGGCTGCCGCAATCCTTCCGTCAAGCAATATGACAGACGGGCGGACTAAAGGCAGTAAGCAAAAGACGGGCGCTGATTACATATGCTACTCAGCAAATTGTATCTGTTGTGGCTTGTCTAGAATGATCTTCGGCGTACCACCATAGGTCTCAAGAATTCCAGTCACTGCAACCTTTTTACCCTTGTAGGCCGTATCGATGTCTGACGGAAACAGTTGCCGACTGGATGCCGAAATTATTGCTGCAAAACACTTCTTGTAATCCTTTGATGCATTCAAATACACATGCCCCTTTCGGCAGGCATGAGTGTTGTCTACAAGAAATATGACAGATACGCACTCCCCAACATGCTTCGAGCACTCTTGCGGTGTGAGTCGACTTTGGCTATTCAGATGTTGTTTATGAGCTTTTCGCTGAGAAACCGCCTTGCATGTACTTTTGGCAAATTCTTCCTGCGCTTGACTCCCTGTAACTGCGTACCAGGTACCTGCGCCAAACAGACTGATTAATACCAACTTTCTGAACATTTCATGTCCTGCATCGTAAAAGCAATCGAATTACTTTACCCGATGAACAGAGTTTCGTTATCATCCACGCGAAGGAGGCGCGCTGGTGGCAGGCAGTTGGCGACCGAGTCAATCTACGCCTGCTACGGGCTGCTCCATACAATCTATACGGCGATCCTCAGGGCTTAGATTCTCTACTGAAGTGACAGGCGTTGTTTTGGCTCCGCCGTACTGAGATCGAAGTCGGCTGCAAACGAATAGAGTCAAAGGCACAACCCCACCCACAACGAAAATGGCGCCTCCGACAATACGCATCCAGGTAAGAGTCTGAAATGCTTCACTTAACTGGAAAGTTTGTGATCTTGCAAACCAGAGCCCGCTGGTTAGAACTGCATTAAGTTGCATGACGCCCACAGGAAATAGGTCAAGCAGTACCATCAGCACCAATCCAACGTTCAACGACCAGAAGGAGACTATGATGCATCTGCTGTTCCACATGGCGCTGGGAATGAGAAAACGCAAGCAAAAGAGCATTGCCGAAATTGCCAGGTTACCGTATACACCCATTAAAGCGGCATGCCCATGGTTGACAGTCAGATAAGTCCCGTGCTCGTAATAGTTGACGATGGGAAGATTGATTATGAAGCCGAAGACGCCGGCTCCCATAAAATTCCAGAAGTTGACTGCAAGCAAAAACAAGTATGAGTCTTCATGCGCGAAGCGTGCTTTTATCCCAGTCCTTTTGCGCTCCAGTTGTGGTGCCTGCGCCAGTCTGAAAGCTTCCAGAGTAAGAAGGATCAGAGGAACAACTTGAAGTGTCGAAAAGATGCTGCCTAATGCCAGCGTTTCAACGGGTTTTGCGTTCCAGTAGAAGTTATGTGAGATTCCTATGATGCCTGAGCCAAGAAACAGCAATGTGGACAGATAGACGGCCCGTCCGGCGCTCTGCAATGTCACTAATCCCATCAAGTATAAGAAACAAGCAATGAGTGCGGTCGTGAACACTTCAAAGAAGGCCTCAACCCACATGTGGATGACGCACCACCTCCAGAAATCCGCAATGACGAAATTGGTCTTTGGTCCGGCAACAAAGCCGGCAAGAAACAGACCAAGGACACAGAGCACCGAGTAGAAAAGCCAATTGGGCAGGGCAATCGGGTGATCGTTTTTGAGGAAGCCTTTCAGGCCTCTATACAGCAAGAACGCCCAGAGTCCAATGCATACAAAGAGCAGTCCCTGCCACAACTTGCCAAGCTCGACGAATTCCCAGCCCTGATTTCCCAGAAGCCACCAATCTTTGAGCATCCCCAGAGGTCCGAGAAGCACGCCCACCGAACTGCCGATCACCAGTAGAACGAGCATGGAAAAAAGCAGATTGACGAGTGCCGTTTGTCCTTTGGGTTCATTCTTTTCCAACATAGGGACAATAAAGAGAGATGCGCCCATCCAGCAGGTGGAAATCCACAGCAAAGAGAGCTGCAGATGCCAGCTGCGCGTGACAGGCAAGGGTAAATATTTAGCGATATCGATGCCACCGAAAGTAGTGAAATGAACAAAATCGTGAATGGTTAGAATTCCCGCTACTACTTGCAGCAAAAAGAGCAAAATGGCGGCGGCAAAAAACTTGTAAGTCGCCTTTTGAGTTGGAGTGGGATTAAAGTCGGACAAGAAGTCCATTGTCATCAACTTGCGGCCCGAGTCAAGCAACTTCGATTGAGAGCCGTTGGCCGGCGTTGTGGATGCTTCTGAAGGGCTTTTGATATAAACATCCAGCCTTCCGCGCAAATAGAGCACTCCACCCAATCCCATCATCAAACCCATACAACCGGCAACGCTCCAGAAAGTGATTGGCCAGCTGGGAATATTTCCCGCCGTCGGGTCAAACGGCCAGTTATGCGTATAGCTGTAGTCGTGTCCCGGTCTTAAAGCCGAGCATACCCAGGCGCCCCAGAAAAAGAAGTGTGAAAGATCGCTGATTTGCTTTTCGCCTGTTAAGTACCCGGCTGGATGCATGGATTGTTTATCGTCAGCGCTAAAAAACTTCTGGTAATACGCAGTGAGATCATTAACAGCAGCCAGTTGTCCTTCGGTTAACGAGACGCTGTTGTTTTTTTCCTCATAGGTGTTTTGCCTCAGCTCTCGATGGACGCGATTGCTGATTGAGGCCAGGCGATCCGCATCGAGCTCATTGGCTTGCTCTCGCCCTGAGTAGAACTTGATCATGGATGTCGCGACATTGTGAAGCGCGTCGGCTGTGAAGTCCGGTCCTCTCCCGGCCCCGTCGCCGAACATGCTGCCGTAATTCATGAGCGCATATTTTTGAAAAACAAGTTGACCGTCAAGTATCGATTCGTTTGAGACGATGACTTTTCCATTCCCGTCAACAAAGCTTGGTATGGGTGGCGCATCTTGATAGGTACGGATACCCATGAACACAACACCAGCAACTCCACTAATTAGCACCGCTGCGATCGGCAGCCACCATTTCCGGAACATGTCGTTCCCTCCGCATCCATCCTGTACTAACCTTCATACGCTATCCGACTAGAAAATATTCTATGTTGTGATCACATTTTACGAAGATCATTCCCAGGGTGGACACCTCCAGGTAACCACCCTCTTTCTCCTTTCCTGTAGAGTGCGTGACCGCAAATGACCGTTCGATTGACAGTCGCCGCTCGTGAAACAGGATGGGCACCTCCGCGTAACTACTTACGATTTTTGCTGCAGGAAGCTTACGATAAGTAGTGACGCCCCCTTTGCGAAGGTTTTTGCCATGCAAACCTATTTCAGATCTGATGGAAACGTTATGCCTTCTCTTCAGCCCAATCCCTGGCTGATAGGAAAGAGAGAGGACATTCTCTATTTTTTCTTACCGGTATTTGCTGCTTTATTGGTTTTTTTCATGGCGCAGCATCCACTCGTATCAAATTCAATGTTTCTTTCAATGATTGCCGCTTATGGCTTTGGCCTCGGACCTTTGCACCAGGGACCCTCCTGGTTTACTTATTTTGACAAAGATAACCGCACTTACTACGCCAGCAATTTTACTAACAGATTTCGCTTTTTTATTCTGCCTCCAGTTCTGATGATCACAGGAGTTCTGGCGACACTACTGTGCACTCAATTCCTCTTTGCCGCCTTGACTCTCTGCCACATCGACCATCTGTTGCAACAGAGCGTTCGACTCTCCAGGCTCTATCGAAAAGAAGACGCCTACGCGGCCGCCAACCCGAAGATGGAAGGAATCTCCCAGTACTCAGTTGCCGTGGCATTTTCAATGGTAGGTTTTTACAGATTCAATTTTCTGCAATTCGCAACCGTACCGGGAGCCTACTACTGGACGGTTGCAGCTTGCGTCCTTGCCTTTGTCTGCGTTTGTGTATACCTGGGAGGTATATTGAAGCGTCGCCACGAAGGTCTGCCTATTCACTACCAGTCTCTGCTTTTCTGGGTAATTTCCGTGCTCGCCTGGGCACCGGGAGCATTCGTCACGAATTTCTATCTGGCATTCTTAATCCCTCTGACCATCCATTGGTTCCAGTTTCTCGGCATGAATGCCACGCTTGTTGAACGTAAAGCCGCAGCTGCGCGCAAATTGAACCCTGAATCCGTCAAGAAAGACGCGATGATTCCACCGGCCCTCAAGCTCTTCGCCGTTTGCTTTACTTACATGTCCATGTTTGTCCTCATTGACTATTTAAGCCAAACCACCGCGTCAGTAGTAGTTAAGGGACTGAGTGTGGGAGTTCTTTCCGGACTGGCCATGAATCACTACATGCTCGATACTTTCATCTGGCGGTGGCAGGATGAATATCCCAAGCAGCACATCTTGCCTTACATTACATCGCAACAATAGCCAAGCAAGTAATCAATCACGGCAGTTGCACAATAGGAGTCTTCACCGCTCTTCACCAGCTCAGCAATGTGTTGTATCTCATTGCCCGAGGTAACAAGCACTTTTTCGACATAGCCGCTCTTTTGAACCTGCGGAAAACCGATGTTTGCCACAAGACCATTACAAAGGCACTTGCGACCGACGGTATCTTCAACTTTACCGCCTTTCTGAAGGTACTGCTCCACAGGTTCACCGGGGCAGCGAAAACCGAGACTGCCATCTTCCTTCTTATACGCACTGCGCAAATAGCCAAGATTGCAGACTCGCGGACGGCTCTCATACACGTCCTTTTCGGAAAGCGAACCTTCCAGTTCAACTACCTTAAATGGAAATCCTGTGGGCGATGCCAGCGGATCGGTGAAGACTTCCAGATTACCACTTAGCGCTTTCTCAAGAATGCGCCTTTTGAGCTGATCATCAATTCCCGACTCGCGGCAAAAGGCAAATAACGTACCAACCTGAATTCCGTTAGCGCCAAGTGCAATTGCCTCCTGCAATTTTTCAGGAGTGTTGAAAGAGCCGGCCAGCCAGAAAGGCAGTCCGAGCTTCTTGACCTCATCGAGATCCACTGTGTCGCGCAAGCCGTAGATAGGTTCGCCATTCTCATCGAGCTTAAGGTTACCTCTGGGCGGTGCGTTATGCCCTCCGGCAGTAGGATTCTCTATGACAAAACCATCAATCCGTCCGTTGGATTTTTTTGCCAGCGTGGCTGCCAATGCTGCAGAAGAAACAATGCCCAGAAATTTCGGACGCTTCAGAGGCAAATGCGACTCAGTGTTTATCAAGCGCGGATCAAAGAATACTTCGAAGTTGTCCTCGGCAGTAGCTCCATCAACGTTAAGCTTGAGGGAAACACCCTGGTGATTTGCAAGTCTGTCGAGTATGCCCGGAATGGTCCTGGGTACACCAGCCCCCATCAGCACGTAATCGACCCCTGCCAGCATCGCTCCATAAAGCGATGGCAGTGTCGGCAGCTGGATTTTCTCCAGGTAATTAACTCCGACAACACCGCCATGACCTTCCTTCGCTAAATATACTTCGACGAAATTCGCTGCCACGGTCAGCTTCAGCAAAGCCAGGTCGGAATTGTGTTTAAACATGGAGTGCCGGTAAGGTTCACCATCTTTTTTTCCGCCCGGCCTGTAATAGCGCGACAGAATCTCATCAGCCAAACCCGGTACAGGAAGATGTTCAAGAGCCCGACGCATGTGCCCGCCCTGATCGCCCTCCTGAAGGCGGCATACAAATATGCCATCCAAAGCCGTTCCGGAAACAACTCCAAGGTGTCCCTGCCTGGAAACTGCCTGTGCCAGACGCCAGTTGGACACGCCAGCCCCCATGCCACCTTGAATAAGGACTGGATCGCTCATCTCAACTCTCCTGGTCTCTGGTAAGCACCGTCAAGAGGCTCACCCGTCTTGCTCACGAACACATTATAGCAATACAACTACAAATTGTAATCACATCACTACAAATAGTAATTAATGCGGGTTGACAGAGCGTCCCGCACCCAAAAGCCACAAAATCAGATTTGTATGATGCCTCCATATATGATGCCATTTACAAAGCAGTATTCAATGGGAAAAGCAGGGCACCGGCGGTGATGCCGCGCTTCTTGAAGAAAATTGACGGTTGAAGAATCAGTTAGCTTATGCTGTCGAGGCAGAAGCCGAGGACGACTCCAGCCACCGGTAAATAGTATCGAGAACAGATCTGTCAACGTCCGGATTTTGCAAGATCAAATGACCGCAGCCTTTGCAAGGATGCACAGTCAAATTGTCTGTCTTAAGTGCATCTAAAAACTTTGTCATGGAGGTACTTTCGCATACGCAATCCTTTTTTCCTCTTAGCACAAGTACAGGAATGTGCCCGGAAATTTGCTGAAATTCGAGCGAACCAACGATTCGAATGGAATCAATCAACTCCAGAATTTCCAAAGACTTCCTGGTCATCGGATCATTCAAGTAGCTGTCCAGGCTCACAGGTTCGTCCCTGAGAAAGCGCTCGGCAAAAGGCCTTAGATTAAATTCGGCATTGGGATCCAGCCTACTCTGGACAAGCTGCATCAAAGCATGAGGAATGAGTGGAGCCGAGATCATCTTTGGACGCAAGCATGGACTGGAGAGGACAAGACCATGGACGTCTTCAGGATGAGTATGCGCCAGGTGCCGCGCCAGGTGAGTGCCAAGACTCTCACCGGCACAAAACAAAGGAATATTCGGATACTCTTGCTTTAGCACGCGCATCACATTACACAGGTCTTCAAAGCTCTTCTGATAGTCAATCTTGCTCAATTCGCCCTGGTTGGAAGAAAAATGCGACCGCCCAAAGCCTCGCAGATCCGGCGCCACAACAGCAGTGCCTCGAGCGGCCAGATAAGTGGCAAAATGATCGAATGCCTTCCCGTGCATCAGCAGCCCGTGAATGAGAAGCAATATGCGGTCAGGCTCTTTAGCGTGGTTGATCCACTTGTAGATATGGACAAGTGAGTCGCTAAAGTTGAACGTCTGCTCGATACACTTTATTGCCAATTAGAATCTCGCTTGCTGAGTTGCAGTCAATAGGATTTTCGTGCATATGCTACCAGTCACAGCGTAAACATAAATCAGCAATTGGAAGGAGGCGGACCCCGGCGAATTCCGCAAGAGTGTCAATAGCGGCCATCAAGAATGGCGGCAAAATAAGCGTATTAAAGCGTCAAATGCTCGATTTCGATCAAACACAACAGCAACAGAGCTCATCCGATCTTGAGACCAGTGGTCCACCAAGATCCTGGCAATACAGCCACAGATCTCCGTACCGCCGAAATGTTCTCGACCTTTTGGAACTGTTCGGAAAGAAAGCTCTCACATCACACATTTTCGTGGATATTGACATGCAGTGGGTTGATCGTATTCGCAGTTGCTTTGAAAAGTCGGGGCAACGTGTCACAGTCACAGCAATTCTAATTAAAGCAATCAGCATCGCACAGAAGAGCCACCCGGCAGGCAGAACATTCCCCCTGCCAGGCTCGCGCACCGTCACCTACAATGATGTGGTGGCGGGCTTTACCGTTGAAAGAATGGTTGACGGCGAAGCGATCGTTTTTTTTGGCGAAATTGAGCAATCACAGGAGAAAACATTGCTGGAGCTCGCTCTTGCTCTTGAAAGTTATGCAAACGAGGACATAATGAGTTTGCCAAAGTTGCGACAGCAAATGCTCTTTGCGCGAATGCCCGGATTCATCAGGAAAGTAATTCTAATTATGGCGTCTTGGATTCCCGGTTTGCGGCAAATGTGCATGAAGTCTACTTTCGGATTGAGCAATCTTGGCTCGTTGGGCGCAACAGCCTGCTTTGGACCGAGTGTGTGCACCTCCGTGTTTGGAGTGGGAGCGATTATGGATCGAGTAATGGCACGAGATGGGGCGATTTATATCGGAACGGCAATGACACTGGCTCTGAGCTTTGACCAGCGCGCAATGGACGCCGGACAAGCAATTTTGTTTCTTCGGGACGTTAAACGCTTGATGGAAGGTGGGCTGAAAGACTATATCGACGTGCCTATCTAAGAGCCGCTTTCCAGTACCGCGTTTCTTTGCTCTAAGACTCTCCCGGTTTCAAAAATGTTCTCATCCTCAGTGCTGATGTTTCCTCTTCAAACTACAGTATGCTTTAAGCACAGCCAGCAGGCATGCTCCTCCCCGAATGTAAGATAAACAGTAAACAAAGCAGGGGCGCTAAGAAAGACTCTCAAAGTGTGAGCCCAGATGAGTAACCACTGCTTTGTTACGCACAGTTAGACGCAAGGTGCAGGCCACAAGCCTGCACCCTTTATTTTAACTGATCCAAACTCATCTTTGAGTTGCCAACCGGACCGTCATAAATAAAACAGTCCGTCGACCTGCTCGCCATTATTCGTCCGTTAGTATGATGCGATGTCTCGTTCGTTTTGATGAAATATCCAAATCTGAAGTTTTCACATTTCTTCTGATTCCTGCGATACACGTGCATATGAGCCACGTGTCCAGAAAAATTTCCAAATTCTACCCCTAACAGCATATGTCGGATAGGAAGAATGAGTTCAGCTTTGCAATTTCCAAATGCACGCCTGCTAATTCACAATTTAATTGCCATCGAACGCTTATCCGGAGCGGAGGCAATAGCACGTGGAGCTTTTGAATATGGTGTGATTTGTATAGAAAGTCTGGATGACCCCGGTCTTGACTGCGCCATTAAAAACTGTGATTGCTGTGCTGTAGCACAATGTATCCTCCGGCAATACTTCAGGTCGACTATCAAAGCGGACTGCACACAACAGTTAGAGAGCGCCTGGAACTCTATTCTGGTGCGCCTGAGCAGTTATAGATGTCGATTGAGTGAGAAGCAAAATCAGAATTGTCAGCCCAAGGCGGAAATTGACGGCGCTCCTGACTGTGAGAATGCCTGCTCCAAACTGGCACCGGTGATATTCGATCTCATGCTGCAGGAAGTCCATCGTCACTCCTGAACCGAACAACGGCAGACGCATGGACCTCGATCATCCTTTCGTCTGAGACATGCAAGAAGTTAAGCCGATAGCTCAGCAAGGCAGTCAAAGGACTCGAACACGGTCGATTTTGACTTGATTAACAAGTTCAGCCTCACAAACTGCCTGTAAATGCGCAAAGAACAGGGCCTTGTTGCAATTAGAGATTGCATGCAGATAGAAACATATGGAGCACTCTTTTCTAAGACATCCATCTTCGTTTTTGCAGGCGATCAGTCAGGAGCCGAGCACGCGGCCCCAATAATTCAAGAATTAAAAGAAACAAACAGAAAGCAGAGTTCGGAACTTCATTTTTTTAAGGCTATTTTTGCGCCACCATCTGCGGTGCACTTCAATGTGCCTGCAAAGCTTATTTTATTGTCAAAGAAAGTTTGATTACTCGAATTCCTCACCGCTCCCTCCTGACAAGAGGGGTGGCCACAAGTAAAATCTGTTATAAATGACACAGCTCAGTGCGTTGCCAGGGAGAGGAAGCATGTCGTGGAAATGGAAATTAAGTGTCCTGTTTGTCCTGATTGCCGGATTCTCAACACTTATATTCATGGGGCATGAGACAAGCACGCAAGCTCCGCCTATACCGCAAAGAGTTTTGGATGAGAGTGGCAAGATTCTGTTCAGCGGGCAAGACATCCTGGCCGGGCAAGGTGTTTTTCAAAAATACGGACTAATGGATGTTGGATCTGTATTCGGTCATGGTGCGTACAACGGTCCCGACTTCTCAGCAGAGTACCTGCACAGAGAAGCGGAAGTGTCTCTCGATCGAATGGCCCAAAAAAGATTTGCTAAGAACTACGATCAACTGAGCATCTCAGAGCAAGGCGATCTCAAAGGCGGGCTTACAGTCGAGCTAAAGAAAAATCGCTACGATGCACAAAATAAAAGTCTTACGCTTACAGAAAATCAAATAGCCTCATACTTCGAAAACGTCAAACATTTTGATACCGAATTTGGCATAGGCGGCAAATTACCGCTGCCAGTCGACTACATAAAAGATCCTACCGAACGGCTCGAGCTGAGTCGTTTTTTTGCCTGGAGCGCCTGGGCTTGCTCCACGAATCGACCAGGAAAGGAATACACATATACAAATAATTGGCCGCCCGAAGAATTGGTCGGCAACCGTCCTAACATAGAGATTTTTTTCTGGAGCGCGATGAGCCTGATCATGCTGGTTGGTGGGATCGGACTGACGCAGTTTTTATTGAGCGCATTTCCTGGACTGGGATGGGCGCCTGATGGTGGCGGTTTGAAGGACAACGTAAAAACTTTCCAGCCTTTTCGTTCACAAACATCTATTTACCCCTACTTTATCGTCGTTGTATTGCTGTTTCTCTTTCAAACCATATTCGGCGTGGTGACGGCACACTATGTCGTCGAAGCCGGCGGTTTTTTTGGATTTGATATTCGCAATATCTTGCCTTATAGCATTACTCGAAGCTGGCACCTGCAGTTGTCGATATTCTGGATTGCAACTGCCTGGCTGGCGGCCGGAATGTTTATGGCCCCTATGCTCTCCAGGCATGAGCCGAACGGGCAGCACTGGCTGGTCAAAGTTCTCTTTGTCGCCATTTTGATCGTGGCGGTGGGCAGCATTACAGGCGAATGGCTGGGCATAAAAAACATGCTCGGCAATGTCTGGTTCTGGTTTGGCCATCAAGGCTGGGAGTATCTAGAACTGGGCAGAGTCTGGCAAATTCTCCTCACCATCGGCATGGTGCTCTGGGCAGTCATTGTTTTTCGCAGCATAAAGCCGCTCATCAAAGGGCAAGAAAAAGGCAGTCTGCCATACATGCTTCTTTATGGAGTTATGGCCATTCCGCTCTTTTTCAGTTTTGGTTTGATGTATCACCCCGGCACTAATTTCGCAGTTGCCGACTTTTGGCGATGGTGGGTTGTACACCTCTGGGTGGAGGGGATTTTCGAACTTTATACAACCATCATCGTTGCTTATTTCTTCTGCAGTCTTGGCATGGTTTCCGAGAAGTCGGCCCTGTCGGTCATATATATAGATATCCTTCTCTACCTGGGCAGCGGCATTATCGGGATCGGGCACCACTATTACTGGACGGCGCAACCGGCTATCAACATGGCGCTCGGCTCGATGTTCTCAGCGCTCGAGGTCGTGCCGCTAACCTTGCTAACGATGGAAGCGTGGAAATTTGTCGATCTGGCAAAAGTGGAAGGATCGATCAAAAATTTCTCGCATTACTGGGCGATGATGTTCTTGATTGCAGTCGGTTTCTGGAATTTCCTCGGGGCAGGAGTTTTCGGATTTCTCATCAACACACCGATCGTCAGCTATTACGAGCACGCCACTTATCTGACCTCCAATCACGGTCACGCCGCGCTGATGGGAGTCTACGGTATGCTGGCGGTTGCCGCCGTGCTTTTCTGCACGCGATACTTGATGGCAAACGATGCCTGGAACAATCGACTTTGCGGCATCTCCTTCTGGTGCCTCAACGTAGGGCTCATGCTCATGCTCATTTTGAACATTTTCCCAGCCGGCATCATTCAAATGATCGCCAGTTATAATCACGGCTTCTGGTTC
>JADZFV010000052.1 GCA_020854255.1 Candidatus Melainabacteria bacterium
AGCAACGGCGCTCACGAACTGCTCTTGCGTTTGCAAGACAGCAATGAGAACGCTCTCAGCATGGTAAAAAATATGCTTGAGATCGCAAAATATCGGCAAGGCGCGGAGGTGCTATTGCAACAGGAAATCTTGCTCGATGAGCTGGTTGATAGTATTGCAATGGGGTTGGCTTCGCGCTGCCAGCTTGCTGAAGTTAGTATAGAAATAGACAAGTCTGCCGAACCCATTTGCATTTACTCAGATCAGGCGGCCCTTACACACATGATCGGCAATTTGCTGGAGAACGCAATCAAGTTTTCGCGTGCTCAAGGGCGTATACGAGTTGTTCTCAATAAGAACCTCGAGAGCGTGAGTATCAGCGTTAATAACACAGGTAAGGCGATTCATGAAAAGGACAGGGAAAAGTTGTTCACTCCCTTCTGGCAAGGCGAGCTTGGACAAAAAGCACCGGGAGGGACAGGCATCGGGTTGTATCTCTGCAGGGAAATCGCGCAGGCACTGGGAGGCAACATCACCTTTACCAGTCATGAAGATTCAGGTACAACTTTCACTGTTGTTCTACCTTGCACTAGTGACGTGCCTTCTACAGCATGAGCTTTTTTACCATGACGACTTGCTGCCTGCATTATCAGCGTAAAAAGGTCAGCAAACAGAACTCCGATCCACACTACGGTATCGCAACGGTTAAAACTCAAATACAAGAGATGGTCTCTAAAAATGTCCAAGATTTCGATACTGATCGTTGACGACGATGCCAATTTAAGAACCGGTCTAAAAGCTCTGCTTGAGCAGAGCGAACTGGTCACCCATGTCTATCAGGCATCAGACGGACTGGAAGCGGTGCATCTGGACTCCAGGCATTTGCCTACTCTTATATTTCTTGATGTCGGAATGCCCGTTATGGATGGCATTGAAGCCTGCCAGCAACTTAGAAAAAGACGACCTTCAGTGAAGGTCATCATGCTGACTTCTCACGACGACGAGCGCGATATATTTGCGGCGCTTGCAGCGGGTGCAAATGGCTATTGCCTGAAAGATGCAGACTTCAGCAGGCTAGAGACGGCAGTTAATGCAGTAGTTAGCGGAGATCTCTGGATTGACTCGGCTATTGCCCATAAGGTCTTGCGAGCATTGCCCAAATCAACATCTGTTGCCAGTCCGGTGAAGGCCACGTATGCACAACTGTCGGAGAGGGAGGTGCAGGTGCTTCATTTGATTGTGGATGGTCTGTCGAATCAAGAAATTGCAGATAGACTTTCGATTGCAAAAGAGACAGTGAAAACACATATTAAACATCTCATGGACAAACTTGCTGTTTCCGACCGAACGCAAGCTGCTGTGAAAGCGCTCCGCTATGGTCTGGTGAAAACACAAGAGCACACGATTGACTGAATCTCAATTAAAGAGCTGGAGCTTTTGACTGGGTAACTACCAGGTACGAAACTCGTCCGGCGCCGAGACTGGTGAGAATTTCGAGTCAGTCAAGTCGGTAAGTAGTCGAGGATCACTTAAATTGTCACAGGGCGGTAAATTATAGAATCAATCAATTTGACTGGGGATTTAAGAAAAGTCGAGATACAGATACTCTTCGGACTGGCAATTAACCTCACCGTGCCACTACTAGTCGTGACTTGCGCATCGTCGAGTAGCTCGGGACTTTGCTGCAATTTGCCAAAAGTGGAATAATCAAACGAATAACAGGTGGCACCCTGCACGGGGCAGGCGCACATGCAGTCGAAAACGTGCAAGCAGAGATCACTTCCGGTGCGTTTTTCTTGAGGTCTCAGAACAGGTCTTCCGGCGAACTGGATTCTATGGCGCCGTGGAAATACGTGATAGCACCGGCAAACCAGCTTACGACGCCGGCTCCGATGATCAAAAGCCCGAGTTTGCCAAGTCCGGAGAGCTCCTGAGCGCTTTCGGCCGAAAATGCGGCCGTGCAGTAGACAATGATCCCTATTATTGACACCGCAAATCCGGCAACGACAAGCCCTTTACCCAGCCGAATTTCCGCTTCCGCCGCCGACTGACTGCTTGTCTCTGGCGCGCTGGTTAAGCCCTCAGTGCCGGAGGACTCCAAAACGCCAATTCCTGAATACTCGAAGCTGCTAAGTTCCATCGCACCCTTCCTCCACAATTTTGTTGCTAGACCTTGACACCGAACGCAGCGCCAGCAGCCCCGCAAAGAGGGGGCGCTGCGCCATGCTCAAAAACGTTATCAGCCAGGCAGTCATGCCCAGCACCAGGAACAACCTGGCGATATGTTCCATAACTGCAATATCAAGAACCCGCCCCAGCTTGAGCGTACATACGGAGTACATCCCCAAAGGGAAGACCAGTCCCCAGTAGAGCGGATCGTAAGTAAACTTGAAGTGGCGGATGCCGTGCCGCCAGAAGCCCAAAACCAGAAGCATTGGAATCCACCAGGTGGCTGTCGCCCAGTACATTGCAGTCAAGCCTTTGACGAAGGGGATCATGCCGCTTATCGGCGCTACGGATCCGAAACACTTCGCCACCTCGGCACCCGCCAGGGTGGTTATCGCCATAGCACCCATATTTATCCAGTAAGGCGGGATCAGATCTGAGGGCTCGAAGCGGAAAAACATGTAGCGGTAGAAAATTAAAGAGATGAGCCAGATATAGAGCATCCCGCCGAAAAGCCAGAAGGACAGGAGTAGAAACGCCGAGAAGTCGCTGCTCAGGATAAACGGCTTGACCTGGCAGCCCAGCACGCATATTGACTGAGTAGCCACCACCGAAATGAGCCAGCCGCCATTGATGCCTTCTTCCAGAGACGGCTTCTCGGCCTTCACTACAAGCAGCACGAATATCGCGTAGGTGCAGACCCCCCAGAGGACGAAGCCGACCCACCAGAGCGCCTGTGCAAGCGCCACGTTGTCTGTCAGAGCATTGACCTGCGTGCCCAGGACGTTGGTCGCGGCGATCAGGGTAAAGAAGCCAAACGCCCGCTTGTGCGAGGACCAGTCGGCAAGAAACTTCTGCGGAAACAGGCTGGCACGCACTGCATAAAGAATCAGCAGGGTGCAATAGGCGGTGACGTTGATTGCGAACAAAGCTCCGGCCACCTCGGGAAGCCCAAAAAGATGGCCGTCCATAGAAACTATGCCGGTTGCCATGACCAGGGCAAAATATGCCGGGTGTAGCTCGGCGATGCGCCTGGAGAGATGCTCGCGCGGAAAGGTGCGCGAATCGTCGGCTCTTTGCGCCGTGACATTGCCACTGGTAGTTGCATAGTCGCTCATACTAATAAGTTTCCCCCTGTGGGCGTTTCCGGCCTATCAGAGGGAGACGGCAAACCCCGTAGGAATTTGCGGTGAACTCTGTCGGTATTTGTCCGACAAAGTCAAAATGTCGGCAGCGGAAATTTCCCGGAGCGATTCGAGCCGGCCTTTCATGGGGGCATTTTTAGTCGACCAGCTTGTGCTTCAGGGCGTAGCGCATCAGTTCTGCATTGGAGTTGAGGGACATCTTCTCCAGAATGCGCGTGCGATAGGTGCTCACGGTCTTGACGCTCACCGACAGCTCAACGGCAATGTCGGACACCGATTTTCCCCTGGCAATCTTGAGAAAAACTTCCTGCTCGCGCCTGGACAGAGACTCATGCGGCCTTTCCGTATCGCCGACAGCCAGATAATCCGCCAGATTCGCGGCAATGGACTCGCTGACATAGCGTCTTCCGGAAAGGACAGCCCTGATTCCCTGGGCCAGCTCCTCGGGGGTGTGTTCTTTGGTCAGATAGCCGGAAGCTCCCGCTCTGAGAGCCTTTACGACGAACTGCCGGTCGCCGTACATGCTTAAGATGAGTACCGGTGCGCTTTTCTGTAGCTGTTTTACCTCCGGGAGCACATCAAGGCTGTTCTCATCACCCATGGCTATATCGAGGATCAAAAGATCAAAGACGCCACCCTTGACCTTGTCCAGTACCTGCAGGCAAGAAGAAGCCTCTTCTATGCAAGCGCCGGGGAAGTCATACTCGATGATCCGGCGCAGCCCGGACCGGAACATGGCGTGATCGTCTGCCAGCAAAATGCGCATCTCAATCTCCCGAGCTGATTTGCGGGATTGTCACCCTGATTGTGGTCCCTTTGCCCGGCTCACTTTCCAGGCTGAACGTGCCTCCGACCAACCGGGCGCGCTCCTGCATGCCGATGATACCGAAGGTGTCCCCGCTCAGTCCAGCCACGCAGAGCCCCCGCCCGTTGTCGGCCACCGTCAGCTCGATTTCGCTGCCCCTGCCGCGGCACTGGATATGGGCCTCGGTCGCGCCGGAGTGCCGGGCAATATTTGTCAGGCTCTCCTGCACTATTCTGTATATCGTGATCGAGATCAGCCAGTCCAATGGCTCCTCGAGCTCGGAAGTTTCCACATCGATGACCAGGTTTGAGTTCTGCTCTGTGTTTCGCGCCAGGAGCGCCACCGCCGAAGCCAGCCCCATGCGATCCAGGACAGGCGGGCGCAGCTCGGAGGCAATGCGGCGAATAAATTCGACCAGCCCGTCAATTTTTTCCTTGATTGCGGCTAGTTCTTCCTGTGCTGCCGTCCCGGCGTGCGGCTCGCTGCCTCTGGAAATCCGCGCCAGATCCATCTTGATGCTGGTCAACACCTGTCCCACCTCATCGTGGAGATCGCGGGCAATGCGCTCGGCTTCCTCTTCACGAGCGATCTGCAGATGCCTGGTCAGCTTGTCCAGCCGGCTGTGTGCATCTTCTAGCTCCTGATGGCGCCGGGTCAGGGTCTCAGCCATCAGGTTGAAAGTGCGGGCCATGTTCTCAATTTCACCGGCGCCGCTGCGCACCGGTACGCGCACCGAGTAGTCTCCTTCGCAGAGCTTGAGCGAGACGCTTGCAAGCGCCCGCAGCCAGCGCAGCAGGGTCACCTCTTCCAGGAAGACGACGCAGCCGGCCGTGCACAGGGTCAAGAGAGACAGCAGTCCGAACATGCGGTAAAAAATGGCGTTAGCGCGATCATAAATGTGCTCATAAGGTAAAGCCGTCGCTATAACTATGCCGGGCACATCTTCTATCGGCGCCACGGCAAACGCCCGCACGCGCTTGCCGTTTTGCACCTGAATGGTAGCTTTGCCGCCGCGCTGCTTCCCGGAAAGCTCCGGCACGACCGCTCCGACTGGACACGTCTCGCTTGTCCCGCGTCCGGAAGTAGCCAGCACGGTGCCGTTGCGGTCAACTATCAGCAGTATGTGCTTTTCTGGCAGCTCGACCTTTTCGGTGATGTGCTTCAGCCACTCAAGATCGATAGCGACGAAAACCACCCAGCGTACTTTGCCCTGTGCGTCTCTCACGGCGCGGGACAGGTGAAAGAGCGGTCGTTTGACGATCGGACCGATGACATAGACCCCGGCTTCGCTTTCGGTCGATTTGAGCGCCCGCTGAATGGCACCGTAGCTGGCCATGTTGATTTTGCCGGGCAGCGGAAAGGCACTGTTCACGACATCGCCATCTGCTGTGAGGATAGCGATATTGCCCAGCTGTGGATAGCCCGCCAGAAGCGAGGCGAGAAACTGGCGGTCCTGAACGAACCTTTTAGAGCTGTCCTTTTCAATTTCATCCGCCAGCCAGCGCAGCAGTTGTTTGGCGCCGGCTATCTGGTAGAGATGCTCGCGGGAGATCAAGTCGGTAAAGTAGCGCGCCTCAGCTCTTGTGCGCTCGAGCGCAGTCGCGCGCTCCTGCGCGGCGATGTAAACGGTGAACAGCATCGCCGGCAGGGTTGCCACACAGATGAGCAGAATCAGTCGCCCTCTCAAGGTCGAGGCAAAGGACATCAAGAAGTTCTTTTGGCGGCGGCTCAATTTCGTTTCCCCAGCATTCCACCACAGTATAGTGGCAGCCATGACAGCTAGGCCATTCGCAGCCCCAGGTGAAGCGCCATTGTCAGTTCGGGTTTCAAACTTTTTGGCAGAGAGCCGTTTGTCGAACTGTTTTGGCAGCAATTCTGCAAAGATAACAGCTCTGTCTCTATTGCACCGCTTTCGACAATCGTTGTGAGTCTATAGTTCTTGTGTTGTGAGTATCGTCCAGAGCGATAGAATTCGACGACTTCGTCTGCCACAGGAAGAGCGATGACCTG
>JADZFV010000053.1 GCA_020854255.1 Candidatus Melainabacteria bacterium
ACATAGCCAACGTGATCACCGATCAGATCACGCACATCCAGGAGCAGCCGCCCATCGGGTTGATCTCCGTAAGCATCGTGGTTTTGCTCTGGATGGCGTCTGCCGTTTTCGTCGACATCATGGATGCCCTCAACAAGATCTATGGTGTCAAGGAAACGCGCCCGTACTGGCACGTGCGGCTATGGGCGATTCTCATCACCATCATCCAGATGGCGATAGGACTTGTCGCTCTGATCGTTCTCTTAGCCTGGCCGCAGATTATGAGCGCGTTTCACCTCGTTGGTGACTCGGCTTACTATGCGACCATAATCAAGTGGATTGTCGTGCCTGTAACCGTCATGGGCAGCATGGCCCTGATATTTCGCATGGGACCGGCTTCTCATCAGCGTGGACGCTGGGTGACGCCGGGCAGTGTTTTCGGGACAATCATCTTTCTGGCTGCCACACTGCTGTTCCGCGAGTACGTGCTGAAATTCGCTTCGTACAACCGCATCTACGGCTCGCTGGGCGGCGTGATGGCGCTGATGTTCTGGTTCTGGCTCTCGAGTCTTGTTCTGCTGGTTGCCGCCGAGATGAACAAGGTTATAGAGTATGCGGTGACGCGCACAAAAAAGCCGACTGAAAATACAAAGAGCGCCGGCGGCAAGGAGGAAGCACCTGTGGTGAAAACGGATGAAACTGCAAATGCAGGGCGGCAAGGTCAGGTGAATGCAATCAATCCGCAAACCACTGGATCTTCTCTAGATTCTACACAGGCAAATCCGGCAGGACCAACAGATCCGGCCAGCGGCTCTACCGTCATCGATGGAACCGCAAACGATACCGAAGCTGCGTCTTCAGATGCCGCCTCAGTGGATAAGGACAACAAAGGCGACAAGAAAGCCTGACTCCTAGCCCCAGAAGGGACAACCTTGTATGACGTACGCCTGGATCGCTCTTACCCTCATGGCATGGGGAGTGGCGGGCATCTTCGACAAGAAGGCGGTGGAATCGGCGGCGCCGCGTGCGGTGTTTGTAACCTTCCACCTCTTTCTGGCAGTGGTGGCGCTTGTGCTTGGTATGCTCTTGCCCTGGATTTATCCGAACTGGCACATCAGCACAGGGGTCCTCCTGTGGGAGGGGCTGAACGCGGTGGCGGCGATGGTGGCGTTTCTCGCTTACTATTACGCGATGAGCAAAACCCAGGCATCCTGGGTTTTGGGCATCACAGCCGGCTATCCGATCATCGGACAGCTCCTCTCCACCCCGATTACAGGCGAGCCGTTCAAATTCTCTGCCATCGCCGCCGCAGCGCTCGTCTCGATTGGCGTGGCGCTTATAGGCTGGTCAGGAGCAGCAGAACAGAAGAAAATGAGCAAGCATGACAAACTCCTGCTTATCCTCTGCGTGGTGTTGTCGACACTGCTCTGGGGCTTGCTCGGCATCTTCGAAAAACGCGCTCTGGAATTCGGACGCCCGTTCGAAACGTACTTCGTTCAGGCTTGCTGGAAAACCGCGCTGGCAGTCTTCATTCTGGTCTTCTTCAGGAAATGCGGCTACCACACGGTGTTCCGCACGCCCGGCGCCTGGAAATTCTCCTGGCTCTCGGCAGCCGGTGTCACCGCCGGTAATATCGCTTACATCCTGGCGCTCACCAATTCGACCGCCGGTTATGTAATCACGATGACCGCCGGCTACCCGCTGGTGATGTACGTTTTCGCACTCACATTCCTGAAAGAAAAACTCAACGTCGTGCGTGCTCTGGGTATCTTACTCATCGTGCTGGGCGCGGTGGTAATGGAATTGATCCAATAATGCGCAGAGGGCTCTGCTGCGCCGAACCCTCTGCGCGCGAACTCGCACCGCACGCCTCCATTTGAGCGCTCCAGGCTTGGCTTCGCCTCGCCTTCCGCTGGCGTTCTGCGCTCGTCCGTCCATAAGCACACGCGTTTCAATCACAAATTTGCTTGCTGACTCATAAAAATGCTTGCGCTGCTGTTTGATTCTGTTTCCACAGGGACGAACAGCCAACCGCAAGCGCCATTCTATTGGAGACACGCATGTCTTTACGCCTCACTCTTTTGGCAGCGTTAATGGCGGCGGGTGGACTTTTGGTGTGGAGCCTGGGCGACAAACCCAGCCCTTCACCGGCAAAAGCACCAGCCGCTGTGAAATCTGAACCGTTGCAGGTGACGGTGGTTAAAACCAAAGACGGAAAAGAACTCACCTACGGGCAGCTTATTGACGAGCTGAACAAGGTGGACCTCGTAGCCGTCGGCGAGCAGCACGACAGTGTTGTTCACCACCAGATGCAGCTTCAGATCATCAAATCGCTCTACGCTCTCGATGAGCGCCTGGGCGTGGGCATGGAGATGTTCCAGCGCCCTTATCAGGATGTCATCGACCGCTACTTCGCCGGTGAGATTTCGGAAGCTGAGTTTCTCAAGCAGACGGAATACGACAGCAGATGGGGTTACGACTGGCAGCTCTATCGAGCAATCGTGGTGTTTGCCAAACGCAATGAAATTCCTCTGGCTGCGCTCAACGCTCCCAAAGAGCTGAGCGATCGCGTCAAGGCTGTCGGCTACGACAATCTCACCGACGACGAGAGAAAGCAGCTCGGGCCGATTGACTTCAACGTCAAGGAGCACCGCGAATTTTGGATGGAGCTGCTCTCGATGATTCACGGCACGCACAAAGCGACGCCGGAACAGAAGGAGCGCTCCTACCAGGTGATGGCGATCTGGGACGACTACATGGGTCGCAGTGCTGCTGATTTCCTGAAGGACAGGCAGTTGCAGCGCATGGTCATCCTGGCTGGCTCTGGGCACATCGAAGGCGGTTTTGGCATTCCGGACCGCGCTGCCAAGTACGCCGGAGCCTCGCGCGCCACCGTCCGCATCTTCATCGGCAGCGCCGATCAGGATGATCTGGATCAGTATCTGCCCACAGACTACGTCATCTACGTCACGCCACCGACCAAGTAATCGGTCGTCGGCTAACGCGGACGGACAATATCGAGAGAAAGCCTGGCAGCCACAAGCTGCCAGGCTTTTCTCCTTTAATCTCTGTTTTTACTATATGTTTTCATAAGCTCGGCAAAAATGGAAGGACCGCTGGGATTCGAACCCAGACCAACGGTTATGGAGACCGTTATGCTCCCATTACTGCTTTGCCTTGCCCAGGTGCCAAATTGCGTCGTTGCCGTCAACTAATGAGACCGCGCCGAATTGATTGACGGCAAATCGCACACCCATGTCCTTGATCCTTTCATTGGCAGCAGCAAGCACCGAATTCAATTGACCGGGTGTAAGACCGGCAATCGTATGCTGCATGCTCTCGACAGCGCGCGTTTCTCGATTTAAAGCTCGCATTCTTGCCGATGCATCAAGCGCCTGGGGATTGACACCTGCGTCTACCAATGCACCTTGCGAATTAATGTAGGACAAAGAAGCCCGGGCGGCGAACGCCAACAGCTGCGGGATGCGTTGATTGAATTCAGCAAGAGGCTCCTCAGCGACAGGAAAGCTAAACAAGAACGTCTGTGTGATGACAATCAATTATTTGATTACTACAGTCGCGTTCTTGCATTCGAATGAAACGTTGGATTCAACAAACAACATGCGCAGCAATTCGCGGTAGAGACCATACAACGGAATTCGTTTGGCTACCTCATCGCGCAGTGTATCGCGCGTGAATTTGAACGATCGATGCGATGGACCGGCCATGTGATCCAGTTCCAGATAATAGTTTGCCAGTGGTTGTATTTGAATTTCGAACAAACAATCGTTCCATTCAACCACGCTCTTAATCGCTCGCCAGCCCGTGCGTTTCATTTTGCTGGCGTCGCAAGTCAAATAGTCTTTGGTTTCAATAAAAGCCAGAAGCGGATGTGAACTGTCTTCGTTGACCGGCAATCCAATCTCATCCAGCATTTCTGCCAGCGTCCGGTTGATGTCACCAACCATCAGGTTTTTCAATGTTTCGTGCACAGCAATGCAGGTCATGTCGTCTTCACAGACTATCTTGATGCCGAAAATGTCTTTGACGAATTTGCTGTATTGACGCAATTGTTTGTCGCGCGCGACCAGTTCGTCCAGAGCGAATATCTCGTCGACAACTTTGTTGGAAAGCTCTTCTTCCGCCTTGACCCGGCTGGTCAGGCGATTCACACCTGTAATTGGCCGTGAAAGAGGAATGTATTCCACAAAGTTGGCAGCAAGCGCCAGAGGAACCCATGAGCGGTCTTTCTGGTAGCGGAAATTGTCCAGCATGTGATTGCCGAGATCGATGTCGGTTACCGAATAGAGAGTTTCGCGGTTAATCCTTTCGCGGATCAAAAACTGGCGATTTTCTTCGCCCGGCAGAAAACCGATGACATTGCTGTGCAGCTCGAACTCTCCCTCAAGCATGATCGAGGCCAAAAGGTGGGCAAGCAAATGCAGCCGCCTCTCACCATCGAGAATGTCCTGTTTGAAAGCCTCGCGTACCTTCTGAACAAAGTCTCGGGACAGCTCGATAGTCAGATGAGAATCCGGATTCGCCTCTAGCTCACTCTTTTTCTGCGTCAGGTATGCGATGAACTCATGAAGGACAGGAGAATTCATCGCCAGAAGCAACGGAGAGCTTGAAATTGGAAGGTCTACTGAATTGTTCAAGGGGGACTTCCAAGCAGGGCGCCTGCCATCTGGCACTATATTCTGCCTCAAAAGGCGAAAATGCAAGCGCAGCAAAGGCGATATTTAAGAGATATGCTTTACTAACTGTTTTAGTAAATCGGGAATCAGAACCAAGCGACGAGAGGTGATGAAGTATTCCAGCCGCACCAGCAAGGTACGAACAGACAACTTCATCACCGGTCGCGCTTGGCAAATCCGCGAAGAACAGACGCTCAGCGGGCGGCGACACGTTGGCGTCGGGCGGACCTGGACTCGGGTACGCGATACGTGCCGAAGATCCAGTCCCAGAGCGGCAGCACCACGTTGTAGTTGCTGCTGGGGTAGAGGTGGTGCAGCTGATGGCGGCGCTCGAGGTAGCGGAAAATCGCGTTACCCGCGAAGAACCTCCCCTGGCTGCGATGCATCTCCTGGTGGACGAGCTACCAGACGCCAGGAGGGGGCGCGAGGCGATTGCCTCGGCCCCGCCCCTTGCATCAGTCGCAGTGACTTACCGGCGTTAGCCGCGATCGCCTCGAACGCTTCGCAGCACTTCCTCGATCGGGAAGGCGAACGGAACGAGCTGTCCGAGCGTCAAGCACAGGATACTGCCATCCTTCGGGTCTTCGCCGATGATGTGCATGTCGTAGCCGAACTCGCCGAGAAACTGGCGGCAGTTGCAGCACGGCCACGGGTCCTTACCCTTGGGCGCGTAGACTGCGACCGCCAGAATGGCGTGGAACTGGTCGATGCCGTGGGCGCTGGCCCGCTTCATCAGGCCGTTGGCCATGGCGTTGGTGACCGCCGACTCTTCCGCATGAATGGTCTGCGAATAGCCGCAATTCTCGATGTTGAAGCCGGTGTAGATCTGCCCGTCGAACGTGAGCGCCGCGGCACCGACGTTGAACTGCGAGTAGGGCTGGTAGGCGTCGGCACTGGCCTGCTTGGCGGCGTCGACGACGCGCCGGTAGAGCGCTTCGTCAGCCTTTGCCACCTTGATCATCTTGGGCAGCTTGACCGCGGGACGGGGAGTATGGAGCTTGATGGGACCGGACGTTTCGCCGGAGCCGTCACAAGAACACTTTCCTTTTTCGTGTGACATAAAGTTTTCCTTTGCGGCCTGCCTCGCTAAGCTTAGCAAGCGGCTGAATGGACTGCGGATGCCTGAGCATCCGTGGACGCCTCAGCGCCCGCTTTTCCGCCTGATCAACGCCTTGATAATGGCGCTCAGAACGGACATGGACACAGACCAGGGAATCATGCAGATGAACCAGGCGACGATAAGCTGGATGAACCAG
>JADZFV010000054.1 GCA_020854255.1 Candidatus Melainabacteria bacterium
CAGGAAGCATTGAAAATACTTCCTAATAACGGACCATTGCTCAGGAATATGGGCAGCGCCTATCAGGCTGCCGATGATTTTCAGAATGCCTTCCTCTGCTACAAACAGGCTTACACAGCCGATCCAAAGGGCGAAGTTAATTGCTTGTACTTCATGGCAGTGATCGATGAAAACTACAAACGCGGTCAGGCTGCTTTCGATAAATACAATCAATATAAGAGAGAAGCGCCCGCCGGTCAGTTCATCAAAGAGGCGAGTGCCAGAATCGCAGCTTTGAGTAAGAACGTCGCCGATACTCTGACTATGCAAACTCAGGCGGAAGCAAAGGCTAACGCTGAGACAGAAAAACTCATTGCACAAGCAACAGATGCATACAATCAGAAGAATTACGATGTAGCGATTGGTCTCTATCAGCAAATTGCGCAGATAAAGCCAAAAGAGCCGTCCGTGCCATTCTCGCTTGGTGCAATCTATCAACAAAAAGAAGACTGGGACAACGCCACCAAGTATTTCCAGCAAGCAGTCAGCATGGATCCGAAGAACAAACAGTATTCGGAGGCATTAGCTGCTGCGCAAGCAAGCGCTGTCGGTCCGATCATGCAGAAAGGCTATGCGTTGCAGACGGCTGGCGACTTTGCCGGCGCTATTCCACTGTATGAGCAAGGGTTGAAACAGTACCCGAACAATGCGGCCGGTTGGACTAGTTTGGCGGCTTGCTATCAAGCAACCGATGCTTTCCAAAAAGCCTATGATGCATACAAAAAGGGCTTAGACCTCGATCAAAAAGGACAGGTCGGAAACCTTTATTTCATGGGTATCCTCGACGAGAACTTCGGCAAGGGCAACCAGGCGTGGAATGAGTACAGCGACTACGTTAAGAGAGATCCTCGTGGTGCCTACGCGTCTGATGCACAGTCACGCATTGCCCGACTCGGCAAAAACGTCAATGATGTTCAAAAGCTGACGACTTCCGGAGATGCCAAGAAACAAGCTGATGCTGCTGCTGCTTACGATGCCGCGGTAAAACTACAGACCGATCAGAAGTATGATGATTCAATCGCTAAGTACAAGGAAGCGATTGGACTTCTGCCCAATAACGATTCTTTCGCTTACGGCATGGGCACGTGCTATCAGGCTAAGGGCGATATCGACCTGGCAATTGAAGCTTACAAAAAGGCGCTCAGTATGGCGCCGACCAATGCTAACTACAAGGGAGTCCTGGCCGGCGCACAACAAATTAAGGCTGCTCCGCTCATTGATTCTGCAATTAAGAAGCAAACCGATGAAGCGAAGCCGGACCTTCCAGGAGCGATTCTTGATTACGAAGCGGCTCTCAAGCTGTGGAACGATCCGTCCACGCATATGAACCTGGGAACCGCATATCAGGCGGCAAACAACTTGAACAGGGCGATGCAGGAATACAACACCGCTCTGCAAATGGATGCGAAAACTTGCGTTGAGTGCTACTACTATCGCGGCACTCTGTGGGAAGCCTTGAAGAACATTCCCAATGCAATCAAGGACTACCAGGCATATTTGCGTGCCGCGCCGGCCGGTCAAAGCGCCGGACCGGTTCGCGATCGTATCAAGATACTGGCGCCTGCCGGCAAGAGATAGTCTGTTTCAAATTTGTGCAGTCGCTGTACGAGGGGTGACGCTATGCGTCAATATCAATCATTTCAGCAGCGGGCGAATCCTTCATTAGCTTTTGTCCTTGCTCAAAGCGCCGGCATCTTGCCGGTTCCGAAAGAGGGCAGTCTTGTCTCGAATGCCGCCAGGATGGCGGCACGCCCCAATATTTATGCCGGCACTAACTGAGCGGTATCGATACCAGTCGTCGCCCGGTTTTGGAATTGAGAAAGTATGCCAACAACGAAAACAATGCAAGCAGCAAACGCAACAAGCAATCCGAAGGGCGAAACTTTGCTCTTTGGCGGCCACGTAAATGGTGGCATAAAAGGTTCCGTAAGCAAGGCCGAAGAGATTGGCGCGCAGGTTATGCAGATCTTTCTGGGTTCTCCACAGTCATGGCAAGACGCTTTTCCCCTGGACAGAGACGTCGATCTCTTCGTTTTACAGGTCGCTGAAAAAAAGCTCGGTCCGGTATTTGTTCACGGCAACTATCTGGTCAATCTTGCATCAAACGATCCGACCAATCTGGAAAAATCCATTCACAAGCTCCGACATACGCTCTTTTTGTCTGACCGTATCGGCGCTCAGGCTCTCATTTTTCATCCGGGTGCGGCAGGACAAACGTCCAAACCGGAAGCATTGAAAAAGGTGGTGGCGTCGATCAAAGAAGTTTTGAAAGGCTACAAGGGTGATACCAAATTGGCACTCGAGGTTTGTGCCGGAGCCGGAACCACAATTGGGGACAGCTTTTCCGACCTTAGCACCATCATCGAACATTTGAACGGCGACGAGCGCATCGTTGTTTGCCTGGATACCTGTCATCTTTATGCCGCCGGATATGATGTCGCATCGGCCTCCGGTCTGAAAGCTACAATAGCCGAATTCGAGAAGGAGGTGGGGTTTGGCCGTCTGGTTGCCATCCACGCCAACGATTCGAAAACTCCTTTAGGCGCCAGAAAAGATCGCCATGAAAATATTGGCAAGGGTTGCATAGGCGAGGATGGATTCCGCAGAATGTTGCAGCACAAGGCTTTGCGGCATGTGCCCTGGATTTTGGAAGTGCCTGGATTTGCCGAAAAAGGACCAGATCGCGAAAACCTGGAGATACTGAGGCGCCTCGCTTCATAAAACTTCGTGTATGCTATTGACATGGGCATCTGAGGCTTGTCTTGCTATATGCGGATATCTAACTTACTAATAGCTCTGGCTTTGAGTCTGTCTTTTCCAGCGATTGCATCTGCTGGAGAAGAAGATTGGATTCGATATTCATTGGGTGCCAAGCGGGCCATGGCGGCAGCTAACTATAACGATGCCGAGGAATTGCTTAAGAGGGCTGACAAAGAAGCCGATGGCATTGCCAACAATTGCTCTCACAAAGCAATTACGCAGGGCAATCTTTCCCTGGTGTACAAGGCAAAGGGCGATTATCAGAATGCCGAAGCCTGTGCCAGGCAGTCTGTCGAATTGATGCGCAGGTTGGACAAAAGAGATGATTTCTCCTTTGCGGTGGCATTGAGCAATCTGGCAGGCATACTGAAAGATCAAGCGAAATTCAGTGATGCTGAGCCGATGTACGATGGGGCGCTGGCAATCATCGAAAAACTGCGCGGCTCCGATTGTTCTGAATACGCAACTGTCACTGATAATCTTGCTCTGCTTTATATGCGTCAAGGTCGCTTCGACAAAGCGATGCCGTTGCAGGAAAAGGCGCTGGCCATCTATGAAAAGGCCCTGGGCTCGGATCACCCGGATGTTGCTATTGCCCTGGGCAATCTTGCAGAAAGCTATAAGAGAGCGAAGAAAGATGCAGAGGCAATTGCATTGCTGGAGCGCTCACTGAAAATCATGCAAAAGGTATATGGTGATGAACACCCAAGCGTTGCAACGGCGCTGGACAATCTTGCCTGCTTTTATGCTGATCAAAAGCAGTATGAAAAGGCGGAAAAGCTGGAGCTTAAGGCAATCGCGATCTATGAAAAGACGGTTGGTCCCGAACATCCGGATATCGCAATAACGCTCGATAATCTTTGTGAGGTGTATCAAAAACAGGGCCGCGGTGAAGAAGGAACGAAACTCAGAGAGCGTTCCCTTTCAATCGCTGAAAAAACCCTGGGTGTCTCGCATCCATTTACCTTGAGCGTCAAGGAGCGTCTGGAATTGATGCATCGAGCACAGGTCCAGGAAAAAAATAAAGTCGAGCCGTCTAAAGTACGTCACGACAAATCAGCACTGCCCGAGATGGATCGCACAAAACA
>JADZFV010000055.1 GCA_020854255.1 Candidatus Melainabacteria bacterium
AAACATCCATCAGTAAAATTCGGTCTCCAGAGTTCCCGCCAGCCAGTCGGCTATTGTAATACACTGATCTTCGAACTTGTGACAGTATTCATGAATAATGAAGCTGTTGTATGAAGACTAGTTAGCACAAGTTCCATATACAATCATCTATTCATCAGTGTTTTCATCCCGCGTTTCTGGTTTATCACGATGACAAATTTCGTAAAGACAACGTCTCAATTGGAAGCAATAGCATGTCCGGGGCAACGGCCGGGAGCATGAAATACAGAGATTTCGGCAATACCGGCATAAAAGTGTCCGAAGTCGGCTTCGGCGGCTGGGGAATCGGCGGCAATGAACATGGGCACAGTTATGGTCCTACCGATGACAAAGTTTCTTTGGAGGCGATTAACAAAGCGATAGAGCTTGGCTGCAATTTCTTCGACACTGCAGATGTCTACGGCTTCGGGCATAGTGAGACACTTTTAGGCAAGGGGCTTAAGAGCAAACGTGACAGAGTCATCATTGCAACCAAAGCGGGAAGCGACTTTTACCAGGGTGTCGGTTTTCAAACATTCACTTCCGAATACATTCGATTTGCGCTTGAAAAGAGCCTCGACAGACTGAAGACCGATTACATCGACATCTATCAACTGCACAATCCGCCTTTGCGGCTGCTCAAGAAAGAGGAAACTTACAGCATCCTGCAGGAGCTCAAACGGGAAGGG
Source organism: Candidatus Melainabacteria bacterium (assembly GCA_020854255.1). Taxonomy (GTDB): domain Bacteria; phylum Cyanobacteriota; class Vampirovibrionia; order Obscuribacterales; family Obscuribacteraceae; genus QKMZ01. The sequence continues at coordinate 708 of JADZFV010000055.1, forward strand.
AAAATTCGCGCCTGGGGAATTTCCATTCTTGATCCTGTTGAAGGTCTGACGGCGCTTGCGGTAAGTCAACCAGACTGCATCCAAATACCAGTCAGCATATTCAACAATCGCCCCGCAAAGACACTATTGCCGTCAGCCTTTGCAGTCGGCTGCGCGGTGATCGCCCGAGAACCACTGGCAAATGGTTTTCTAACAGGCAAGTTCGCCAACGTTTTCAATCTTACATTTGAAGAAGGCGATGTCAGACAAAGCTGGCCCCTGGACTATATCAGAGCTCGTATTGAAGCTACTGAGAGATTGGCATTCTTGCGCAAGGAAAAACGCACCCTTACTCAGGCTGCAATCAGATTTGTCCTGTCAATGAAAGAAGTCTCCGTCACCATTGCCGGCATAAAGACGCCTGAGCAGGCTGAAGAAAATCTCGGCGCTTCTGATTTGAAACCGCTCAGCGCCACTGAAATCAAAGAGATTGACGCACTGACAAAAAGAAATTTCGACCTGCCTGAGTAAGCTTGCCCGGTTAATTCAATCCTCAGCGATTGATCAGAGTCTTTACGCGGGCACCGGAGGCGTCCGGGGGCATCTGCCCCGCAGTGCCGAACTGTTGCTGCGCTTCTCCCAGTCCCTTAGGCGCAGCCATCAGAGGATAAGGCTGGACTGGATAGGCTGGATAGACGGTCGGAGGCTGCATGCCTTGCTGGGGCATGGAATAAAACGAACCAGCAGTCGCGATCTTGTTTGTATTTGCGTAACCTGAATAAACCTGTTGATTAGCTTGAGGATAACCTTGTTGTCTGCTGGCCGACGGCGCAAAAGAGGCAATTGGCTGTTGTGGGGGGAATTGTTGAGCAGGCGGATAAGCTTGCGCCTGTGGATATCCCGCCTGCATAGCCGCTTGATTGACTGACTGGTTGACATACTGATTGGCATACTGATTGGCATACTGAGAAGTGGCTGCGCTCATTTCATAAGGCTGGCGGGCCGCCGTGCTGAGCAACTTCTGCTGCAAATTCTGCGGAGTTGACTGTCCAGGCTCCTTAGCTTGTAAAGGTCTTGCATTGCTGGCTCTCTGCATCAACATCTGGTCGAGGGGCTCAACGGGAGGCACATGAGGTACATTGGGCGTGTAAATATCGCCGAAAGTAGACGAGGTTCTAAACGGCATTGCATCCTTGACGCTGTTTAGAAGGCGCCTGTCGTCCATGGTATGACGAGTGTTTACAGCACCAGTGCCCAAGACTTGATTGGCCATCGGTTCGTTGTGGCGGATCCAGTAAACAACAAAGAGCCAGAGCGTAAAACCGGCGAATAAGCACAAGTACAAGAAATTCGGCGTAACGCGAATACCCCTGAATGCTTCGGAAAGACTGATCCCGGCAAGCACACTGCTGTACATGACCGACTGAGACGGAGGCGCACCATGATCGCTACCACTGTGTGAGCCTGCTTCAGAGCCCGCTTCAGCACCGCCCAGAGCGCTTGCATCCTTGTCCAGACCGAGCAATCGCGCGATCAGGCCTTTTAGACTACTGCCGCTATTCTGATGGTGATCGTGGTCCTGGTCGTGATCGCCGCCGCCATGATCGTCGCCGAAGTGGTCTCCATGCCCGTGATCGCCGTGACCATGCTCGCCGTGATCATCGTGGTCAAAGCCAAAATCACTCACATAGCCGAAGTCACTGCCGCCAGTGTTGTTGAATACAGCCGGTTCGACGCTGCCGGGCTCCATCGGATCTCCTCAGACGGTGCCTGTCACGATGCGGCTCCGTCCAGGCAATACTACGATCTTCTGGATGAATGTAAATACCTTTAGGGCGTCCGGGGTGGGAAGTCCACCACAGAAATTAATCTACAGGGTAGACGCCGAGCGTGGGAGCGCCATCAGGATGGCGGCTTTTAGGACCGCACAGCTCCGACTTCGAAGCCGGCTGGAGCCGGCGCTTGGGGGACCGGCAACTATTCGACTTCGACAGCTTCCAGCTGGATCAGTCTCTGGCGAATGCTCTCGACCGTGCGCGGTAAGTCGAACAGCACGGGCAATTTTTCTTCAATCGAGCTTACATGTCTGGTCAGGTCGATGGAGCGTTCCATCAAACGAATTAGAATTTGCTGGGTGGCTATCAGCTGGCGCTGATTGTCTATAAGTTGGGTGGCCATTCTGGCCGACTCAACTCTTTGATCGACGCTGAATGAAAGCAGCTCTGTCATTCTCTCGAGCAGTTTCTCGACTTGCCTCTGCATCGCTTCACCACTAATAGTGGCATCCGCATTGACTTCGAGGGCCTCCCCCTCGCCTTCAAAAAATTCCTCGAAACCATCAAATTCACCAAGCGCTGCGAGGTCTGCAACTTTTGCAGATTCTTCCGGTTTGCGCATGCTTTCAGCCATCAGTCCGTAACCCCCGCTCTGATTATAAAAACTTGCCAGGAAACCGCCAGTTCTCGTCGCGTGTTGCAGTCGAACTAACAGTTTTTTTCTGAAATGGCCCCGTCCGTGGTGGCGCCTCTAGAATTATAACTAAAGCCGATAATAAGACAAGCGAATCAGAAAAGTTTTTTTCGAAAAAAAAA
>JADZFV010000056.1 GCA_020854255.1 Candidatus Melainabacteria bacterium
CAAGTATTGACGGTTTAATTGCCGCCACAGCTCTTCAGCATGGTTTGCATCTCATGACTCGAAACACACGACACTTTGAGTCGACAGGCGTGACTATCGTCGATCCCTGGCAGAGCTAAGCTCCATTCACATGGGGAAGTTCGTGACTGTTTGTGCTTTTGGAATCGAGCGTTGCAGATTGATCTGGGTTTGCTGCAGTCTTCATAATACCGACTGCCGGCTCTTTATGGTCAAGATTGTTATTCCCAGGAAGCCAACTGCTATATTGGGCAGCCATGCAGCAAGCAAAGGCAGCATGCGGCCGTTTTCCGCCAGACCAGAAATGGCGGCGACAAGAGAATAATAGACGGACAGCATGATGCCTGCATATGCCAGTCCCTGCCAGGTTCTCGTCCTTCTTCCGTTAAGTGCCATGGGAGCCGCGGCCAGAATGATGAAAAAACAGGCAAGAGGCTTCGTGTAGCGCTTGTAGTAATGAATGAGCAAATAGGCTGGCGCATTATCACCACCATGCGCGTCAATATATTTCTTGAGGTTGCCGGTGTTATATTGAAACGGATCATCCATAGATTTCTCGTACACCTTCGCAATGCTTCGATTGGCTGCAATTTCAAGTTGTCCGAAAGTCGCAAATGATGCTTGTGCATTATCTGTCAGGTTGTACATGCGCCCGTCGCTCAAGATCCAGTTTCCTCTTTCGTATATTCCGTGAGACGCATTCATTACTCTGTCTATTTCGCGGCCATTGCTGGACGCCAGTACCGTGATGTTGGAGAGCTGCTTGTGATGCTGTTTGCCAACGAACATATATCTTTTCTGAACATTGCCGGCATTGTCAAAATCCACCTGAACTTCGCAAGATGTGCCGGTTGATATGGGAAGTTCGCTGTTGCGAAAGTTGGCGGCCATAAGGCCCCAGGTTGTTCGTTGAGCGCATGGAACCGCATACTCGCTGATAAGAAAAGAAACTGAGCTGCACACCAGCCCCGCCGCCAGAAAAACACTGATTATGCGAAAAAAGCTTATCCCGCTGGTTTGCAGAGCGATGATTTCACAGTCGGTGCACATGCGATGCAGCACCAGAAGTGCGGACATCAACACGGCAGCGGGCAAGCAATCAACGATGCCTGCGGGAATATTCATTGCCATTATATACAGTGCGGTCTTGGACGGCATTCCCATTTCAGCGATTTGGCGAATGATCTCGCGGATTTCGCTTGTGCCGAAAAACATTCCCAGCAGTGTCAATATGAAGACATATGTAAAATGCAGTTGCTCCCGCATAATGTGTAAATCAAGTAACTTGGCTATCTGCATGGCTCCACACCCTTACAGTCTGCCCAAACTCGAGAACCAGCGGCAAAAAGGTGTCACTTCTGAGCTAAACCCGACCTTTCCTACCAGAAGTTGTTCTTTGCCGTGGGAGCCCTGCAAGACTATGTTTCCTTGAGGATCGATGATTGCTGATGGCCCTGTATTGCATGCGAAGATAACGTAGCGTCTATTTTCGACCGCTCGCAGGACATTTAGTGCAATCATTTGACTGCCCACCATAGAATCGTGAAGAAAACTCGGATCTCCCAGTGTAACAAGCAGCTGTCCACCAGCCCGCACGCTGGATGCGGCCAGCTCTGGGGACAGGCATTCCACACAGATAAGTGGTGCCACAGATCCGCACGGCAGGTCGAAAACGACCGGCTCTTTTCCAGAAGATAGGCTGATTCCCTGCCACTGGCTGGGCAAGCACATCATTTCTTTTAGAGACTGGAAGAATTGAGGCGTGTACTCTGAAATAGGAACAAGAAAACGCTTTTTATAGATTTTGCTGAGAGGCTCTCCGGTAGAGGAGATTGCAAATGCTGAGTTGCACTGCCTGTAACCGATACGAGTTCGTGTCAGTCGTATTTCCTCAACGCTCTTAAATTCCGTATGCACGCAAGAATACACAACATCGAGCTTCTGCTTTCTTGCAGCGCCCGAAAGAAAATTAGTTGTCTTACGATCCGCTGACCCGTCCGGTGCGAGCGCATTTTCCGGTCCTATGCACAATCCCGGCGGACAATGGGAAATCATGGATAAGAATGGAGTCTGTGCTGTTTTCGCGGTCTTATTCAATCCCCTGAACATGCAGAAGTTAATATTGCCTTGAAGAATCGAAACTGTCTGGTTTGCCGGCCAGCCAGTGTGCTTAACGGAGGAAAAACTGAGAGCAAAGGCTGAAATTATGATCAAACTCAAAGAAACAAGCTGAAAAACCGCTGGCGCACGACTTCGGGCTGATATTTCCTTGAGGCTGTCTCTGCCTGCAAGAGTGGCAACAAGACAAGCGAGTGCTGTATTGAAGGCCGCTATCAGAAATCCAACGCCAATTCCGCCAATTGTACTGGCGATCTGAATAACGAAGAGCTGTTTGTATTGAGAATACTCGAGCATTCCCCAGGGAACACCAAGCAGGCAATGAGCGTTGCCTATCTTGCTCATCCAGAGGACCCAGATTGTTGGTATCACAAGTAGTGCCGGCCAGTGCCAGCGATTGTTGATTTTTTGCGGTCTTACACTGCCGGTAAGCGGAATCAATCGACACAATACTGCAAAAACCGCCACCAGCAAGGCCTGGTGAAATGACCATCCAGCCAGCGCTACTGCGGCAACCAGGCAGCTTTGCCAGTGGCTGAATTTAAGCCAGTCCATTGGATGCAGCCCGAAGACCCAGTTGAGATACACCAGGTGATAGCCGAGTCCAAAAAGCAGACCTCGCACGAACGATTGTTTTTTGTTATTGCTGGATGCGCAAAGCAGTATAAGTGGAGCAAGTCCGACCCAGGCCAAATACCACTGATCGAATCCCGGCGCAGATAGAGCCAACACCGCGCCGCTCGTGAGGCTGATCAGGTTGAAAATCAGATTGCTGTAGCTCTTGGCCGCAATGAATGCCGGTGCAGCCGAACTCTTTGCAGAATTACGCGCAAATGTAATCATTACTGAATTGGCCCGGGGACATCTATGTGTTGTCTAACTTCAGCATCTTTTGGCTTAGTAAATCAGTTTTCAATTGGTGATTGATTATCGGTATTTCATCACAGCCAGCAGTTGAAAAGTAAAATGGAGATTCTCAATGCAATGTCTTGATGTTTGATGGAATTTCAATCTCCCGGGCAATATCTTTCTGTCGGATGCCTTTCCATCCACGGGTACACCGCATGTACCGCGCTTGGTGCTTTTTTTGCGTGCAGTGCCGCCGTACTTAAGCTGAAGCGCTGGGGATACGCTTATGAGCAAACCATTCTTTTCACCATCATATGTTTTATCGGTGGTTTGATTGGCGCCAGGCTCTACTACGTTCTCCTTTGCTGGCAGTCTTACGTCTTGAATCCAGCCGAGATCTTTGCCTCCTGGGGCAAGGGCCGCTCCATTCACGGAGGCTTGATAGGTGGTTTCATAGCTGGTGCTATCTACTGGAGAAGAATGAAATTCCCAATTCTTGTGGGATGCGATGCTGTAGGGTCCATTATGCCTCTGGGGCAGGCGATCGGACGCTGGGGCAATTTCTTTAATTCGGAAGCTTTTGGATTGCCCGTGGATGCTTCCTTTCCATTGAGACTTTTCATACCTGCAGAGCATCGCCCCTACCAATACATGAATCACGGCTTCTTTCATGCGACTTTTTTGTATGAGTCGTTGTGGGACCTGGCAATGTTCTTTTTTCTCTATTTTTTCGCCGCGGAAAAACTCAGGCGCTATCCAGGCGCTTGCGCTCTTCTATACATCGCTTTGTATTCCATTGCTCGCCTTGTTATCGAATTGCTCAGAACAGATAGTGTTATGTGCTTTGGACTTCCTTCCGCCACGATTGCCAGCGGCATCAGCCTGCTTGGGGCCATGTCAGGCTTTGTGCTGCTCTGCAGAAAATACAACGTCTCATGCAGTCAATTCCCTGATAACAATGTGATCGAAAAGCACACGCCGGTTGTGTGACGAGCTTGTCTTGAGCCTGGATGCGATGGTCAAAGAAATAATGGACAGGCAAGTGAAAGAAGACCAAGAGTCCCGGAAAGGGCGAGAAGTGCGAAAATCCAATGTCCGAAAGTTAAAATCATCTCACGGCGTTTTTTTGGGGGAGAGGGGAAGTCAATGATGTAACCTTTCAATAATGTTTCTTCTGTAATGGAGCTTCTCGGTTTTATGTCATCAAAGCGAAAAATTTTGACCGGCGCGTATGTTGTGTTGGGCGTCTTGGCGACAGTCCCGCTTATGGGAAGTAGTGGCGGCTGCGACAATAAAGAAGGCACTTTTATGTGTGTCCTGACACAATCGCCCAGCCAGATTCTTCCAAACAATGCAGCTGGGCAATTGCAGTGCCAGCTTTTGCAGGCCCAGGATAATATCCAGAGTCAGGCAAACAAATTTGCCCAGTCTTCTCAGGGCCGGAGCTGGTAACACGCGCGAAATGAGCGTTTTGCCCGAGTGGTTTTTGCCTGGCTGCGACGCTGCCAGCGATGTATGTTGTCTTGTTTCTTACAGGCGGCTGTCGGCAGCCAGATTTTTATCAATCATGTGAATCAGCTTCTCGGTCTTTCGGGGTCTGCCAACAATCAACATTTTTTCTTTCCCCGCCAAAATGAGGACAGGAACATTGTGTAATTTTGGCGGTGCTGGATGAAATGAAACGGTGACACGATCTCCAAACCTGTCCTTGACGGCTTTGAGATCGGTTTGCTCGAAGTCGCGGCAGTGCCTGCAGTTCGGCACGGTAAATGCGTAAAGAGTCAGCCCGCTACCTGGCTGGCGATGTAGATTCGCGTACCCGATGCTTTCTTTGATGGCATTCTCCAGATTGATTCTTTCCACTTTGCTGGCTAGTGCCGAAGCGCCTGCAAAAGCCAGAGCACTTGTGCTCACAACAACAGCCGCGAACTGCCAGGAAACTTGTTTTCTGAAAAGTAGAATTGCAGCACCAGCTGTGATGCTTAGCGCGCAGATGATACAAGGGAGGCAAAGGATCTGAAATTGGATTAGATAAACAGCCAGGCAGATATGCGCGCCAAGCAAGGCCAAAAGCGCCCCTTTTAACCAGTGCTTCCAGCCGAAACGCAAGCGGCCGAGGAGCACCGCTGCGTAAGTACTAATTCCTACCCATTTAAGACCCGGCAGCGGTTGGATAGACTCTGCAATTGTGCAACTCTGGCAGTTGTTTTCCGGCAAAACCAGATAGAGTGCCGACAACAACGCCACTATCAAAGACAATGTGACAAGGTCAAAGCGTTCGGTCTTGCCGACTTTGTTTTGCCCAATCGATTGATCGCAATTGGAGGACGTTTTTAAAACAGAGGAACTGCCGGCTTCTATTTGACCGGTTGAACAATTTGGAGCCGGCTTTAAGACCCATTCTAAAACTTGTTGGCTCGATTGTGGCAACGAACGCGCTCCTGCCGCAGAATCAGATGTGGGACTTAGCAGATTTGGTGCAATGGCATCTACTTAAAAACGGACCGAAGTACCATTGGTGAAGCGTTAAAGCGCTTTAGCCTTTTTTGATTTCCCAGAAGTCGTCGCCGAGAGCATTCCAGGGCAGTCTGTGCTCATCAGGCTCATCTGCATTGAAGCACTGGTTGACGAAATAGATCATGCTCGATGGTTTTTGCCAGAC
>JADZFV010000057.1 GCA_020854255.1 Candidatus Melainabacteria bacterium
CATCAACTTGGAGACGGGAGCGGAATCTCACTTAAGACAGAATAGCTTTGCATTCAGGCAAGAACTGTTGAGACCCGCTCAGAAGGCGGGTTTTTTGTTAGCGCCAAATCGAAATACTCTTTGCGCCCATTTAGGAATCGGAAAAATGACAAAAATAGTTGAAGCGCCATCATCGGAAAAGCAGACATCTATTAGATCTGAGGCGGGTTCTTGCGTGGATCTCGATGCTCTGAAAATGGTTCTGCCGTCCGGGCGAATTCAAGAAAAGGTAGTTGTCCTCCTGGAGAGAATCGGGCTCAGCTTTGCCAAAAGTGGGCGTTCTTACCGCCCCCGCACATCTCAAACCGGAGTCGTGGCAAAGTTTCTCAAAGCCCAAAACATTCCTGATCTGGTCGCTCTCGGTCGTCACGATTGCGGATTTTCCGGATTGGACTGGATTGTTGAGCGCGAAGCCGATGTTGTGGAATTGTTGGATCTCGGATTTGATCCTGTATCTATTGTCGCCGCCATGCCTGAAAATCTTGCCAATGAGCCAATAGCTGCTAGACGCGAGCGCAGGCTCGTCATTGCCTCGGAATATCGAAATCTGACTCTCAATTACATTCAAAAACAAAACCTCAATGCTGATTACGTTCAAACCTTCGGTGCAACCGAAGCGCTTCCTCCCGAGGATGCGGACATGATCATCGACAATACGGCGACAGGAGAAACGATTAAGCAAAATCGCCTGATCATCGTCGATACGCTTCTGAGATCCAGCACGCGCTTTCTCTGCAATAAAAAAGCGCTGGAAAATGACGTGAAACGCAACAAGCTGGAAGAGCTGGTAATGCTTATGAAGAGTGCGCTCCGAGCAAACGAAAAAGTACTGCTCGAGATGAACGTCAGCAGCGAAAATTTTGAGAAATTAGTGGCGATTTTGCCTTGTATGAAAGCGCCGACCATATCGGAGCTGTACAAAGGCAGCGGCTATGCAATCAAAGTCGCAGTGCCTTCGGCTGATGTGTCTCAATTGATTCCCAAGCTGGTTGCATATGGCGCCACCGACATCCTCGAGTACAAGCTCGAAAAAATTGTTGTCTAATTTTGCAGGGGCGACGCATGGCGTCACCCCTGCGGAGTCAATCGCCGTAGACGTCAATGAAGAGTCAATCTAAGAGGTTGAAGCAATGAAAGTTCTGTCAGACCAGACAACACAAAGGGCGACCGGCATCTTGCCGAAAAGAGTCGTACTGGAGTTGCCCTACTATGATCTCCCACCCGGCGGCAGACTTGACTATGCGCGCCTGGACTTCTGCGAAAACACCGAAGGCTATGCAGAGGCGTACCCTCAAGGAATGCCGGCTGACTGGGCGAGCAGCTACCCTGAATACCCGGTGCTGATCGAAAAACTGGCGGCAACGTATGGTATCGCTGCAGAGAATATTATTTTGACCAATGGCAGCGATGAAGGCATCATGGTCGTCGCCAATACTTTCATTGAGCCGGGCGAAGACACCGCCATTGTTTCAAAACCCTGTTTTGCCGTGATTCCCCACTCGCTCAAACTGGCAGGAGCAAATCTGGTCAGCGTGGATGTCTTGCCCGATCTCGAGTTCAACATCGATGCAATTGAGGTTGCACTGCAGAAAGGCGCCAAGGTGGCATTCTTTGCCACGCCTGAGAATCCTACTGGAGCTCAACTTCCTGCCGGCGTTATCGAAGGCTGGTGCAAGAAATATCCGAATACATTAATTGTAATTGACGAAGCATACGGTGAATTTTCAGGGACAACAGTTCTTCCGTTGATCCAGAAATACAAAAATCTGTTGATTTTGAAAACCTTTTCCAAGGCGTGGGCGATGGCGGGAATGCGCCTGGGCTGCGTGTTTGGACAGGCTCAACTGATCGACTATTTGAGAATCGTCACTCCTGTTTTTAGCGTAAACAATGCGGCGATCTGGAGTGCTTTGAAATTGCTCGATCGCAGTCAAGATGTGAAAGCATATGTAAGCGCAGTCAACACTCGCAAGCAAAGGCTCGTGGAAGCGCTTGAAGAAAGGAATTTCGAGGTCGTAAATGGGGCAGGAAATGCTGTTTTGCTTTCGATGGGAATACTGGCTGGAAAATTCTGCGACTTCTGCCGCGAGGAAAAGGTGCTGGTGCGCAATCGCAGCAAACAAGTTTTTCCTTCAGATGAAAGCGATCCGATGTGGGGACGCATTCGTGTTTCAATCGGTACGGATGCAGAGCAAGAGCTGTTCTTATCCGCTCTCGATAAGTTTCAAAGGAGCTATGGAATTATCTTCGACCTGGACGGCACACTCGTCGATACCAGCGCCAGTTTTGATGAAACCGTCGCACAGATGGTCGATAAATATTCTGGTGTACCGCTGCAAGCTGACGAATTGAGAAAACTTCGCGAGGAAGGCGGTTTTAACGACGACTGGGTGGCATCGATAGAGTTACTCAGACGTCGCGGCGTTACTGTCTCTATGAGTGAGTTTTCTCCGGAAGCGACAAAACTTTATCTCAGCCTTGCACCGTCGACGGAGCGGTTGCTCATGGAAGTTGCGGCATTGAAGAAATTCGCGAAGCGTTTTCCCCTTTTTATTGTGACCGGGCGCACTCGCCCGGAGTACGATCCGGTTTGGGGAGAACGCTTGAATTCGTTGTTCAAGCGTGTTTACTGTCTTGATGATATTGCCGGTTTAGGTGCAAAACCATCGCCGGATTATTTAAGCCGCAACTTGAAAGACTTTGATTTGAAATATGGTGTCTATGTAGGAAATTCTGTGGACGACATGAGAGCGGCGCTGGCGGCAGGCATCGACCGCATCGCCATCAATACATCAGCTTCTGATGCCGCCCTTAGGGAAGCGGGAGCCCAACTGATAATCGGCAACATGAGCGAACTGGAGAAGGTGTATCAAATATGAAAAGCGTTGTACAAAACGAGCAAAGTGTTGATAATACCGCCGCAAAAGCAAAGAGCCGCACGGCGTCCGTTTCACGCAAGACCAAAGAAACGAACATAAACATTCGAGTGGATCTCGATAATCCTGGCGAGGTTTCCATCAAGACTTCACTGCCGTTTCTCTCACATATGCTGGAAGCGTTTGCGGTGCACGGCAGATTCAGTCTCGTCATTGACGCTGTAGGCGATATCGAAGTCGATCCGCATCACTTGATTGAAGACACAGGCATCGTTCTGGGCGAGACTATCTTTAAAGCGCTGGGCGGCTTCAAAGGCATAGAACGAGCCGGCTGTTTCACCTATCCTATGGATGGCAGCCTGGTGCTTGTCGCTATCGATATTTGTGGACGTCGCAATCTCAGCTGGAAATTGCAGTTCGGCAATTTTGCGGTCGGTCATCTAGACCCGAATCTTTTCCGCGAATTCTACAAGGGATTGGTGGACGGATTGCGGTCGACCCTGCATGTGAAAATGCTGGAAAGCGACAACGATCACCACGTCATCGAAGCATCTTTTAAAGCGCTGGCTCGCGCGCTCAGGCAGGCAATCACCCCATTGCCCGGCAATGAGTATTTGAGCACCAAAGGAGTCCTCGATGAAAACTGAAGTCGACCTGATCGACGTGGCGGGAGGAAATCTGGGCAGCGTCAGGCGCTGTCTCGACCGGCTGGCTGTCCACTACAACCTGGTCAATCCGGGCAATCCGCCAGACGGTTCTCGCCCTCTTATTTTGCCAGGTGTGGGAAATTTTGGTGCCGTCATGGCTAATTTGGAGAAAGACGGCTTTGACAAACTGCTAAAACGTCTTGTGGAAGGAGGCACTCCCTATCTGGGAATTTGCGTCGGCATGCAGATACTTTTCGACTGGGGTGAAGAGTCTGACAGCGCGGGGCTGGGACTTCTTTCTGGAAAGGTGGTTAAACTCAAACAGGGAAAGATTCCACAAACAGGCTGGAATCGAATCGAATGCGCTGACTCGCAAAAATCAACTAATAATCCCTGGCCTTCAGGCTATGTTTATTTTGTCAATTCTTTTGTTGCACAGCCGGCCAACAGCCAGGATGTTCTCTATGTGGCAGATTATTTCGGCGATTTTTGCGCTGCGGTCCGTCGAGACAATATTTGTGCATTTCAATTTCACCCTGAGAAGAGCGGCCCTTTTGGTCAAGCTCTTTTGAGCCGTTGGCTTGACAGTGTCTCAGCCGATCGCTCGAGCAATGTGCGGAACCTGGATGATGACGGGCGCATCGCCAGCATCTCGGGCGGTGGCAAATGCTGACCAAGCGGATTATTCCCTGCCTTGACGTAAGGGACGGGCGCACCGTCAAAGGTGTCAATTTTACGAATCTGAGAGATATGGGCTGCCC